>JAACEJ010000220.1 GCA_011682565.1 Actinomycetota bacterium
CTATGATCTGCAGATTTCTATCGATTGCTTCGATTGCTTCTTTCTGAGCAGGTGTATAGTTCATGGTGAAACCTTCTTTACCTGCTCATAGTACGATTTATTGCATAGTAATAAGTGCATCAAGTCCTTATGGCCATCTAAATTTTTCTTACCCTGCCCGATTAAAAACAAAAGGCAGATTAATAGTAATGGAACCTTCGGCAATGGGAGGAAATTTGAGCCGTCGGATGATATTGGTGATGTCCCTGACAAAATCCTGGTTGGGGATTGTAGATTCCACTGCTGTGATTTTGGAAATGCGTCCGTTTGCTTCAATTGTTATATCCAGCGAAACCTTTCCCGACAGATTCGGATTGGTGCGCAGGTATTTATTGTATGTGTACATAATCCTGCCCTGCTGGGAGTTGATCACCTGCATCACATTTTCCGGTGAACGTCTTCCCATGGCCGCCTGGGAGCCGCGCATTTTACTCGGCGTTTGCAGTTGCACCCGGCCTTTTTTCTTCATTGTCACCTTTTGTACGCCGGTGTTGTCGATGAGATCATCCACACCGCCGGAAAGTCCGAAAGAGAGGAGATCGTCGATGCCGTCACCTGTGCCGGCGCCAACGCCCTTGCCGGAACCGGTTCCCAGTCCCCCGCTGCCCGGACGTTTGCTGAGCTTGGTATTACCTAAAAGCTGATCCAACTGCTTCACCAGCCCTTTGTCGATGAGAAAATCCACAGATGAACTCTTTTGCCCTGATTGGCCGGAACCGCCGATAAGCCCGAGCAGACCCTGAGAGGTGACAGGCCTGCTTGTTTTTTTGCCGCTTGAACCGCCCGATCTTTTCGGTTTGGATTCTTTCTTTTTCTGTTTTTGATCCGCCTCCGAACCGGTCTCTTGTCCACCCGTTGTGGTCAGTGTTTCTGCCGGTATTTCCTGTTTGGGTTGTTGGAGGACAAACTTTGCAAATCTTTGCGGCACTTTATTAATATCCGGTGCAGCAATTGGCGGTAGTTTAATGTTGTATACGGATAATCCCCAAAAAAGCTCGAGTGCAAAGAAAACAAGAAAAAGCGTTTTAAATAACCCGTCCTTGCCTATAGAGCGTAAATTTGCCTTGCCCCATGAATAATCAGGTACACCTTTCAGCGTTGTATCGGCACCATCATATAAAAAAGAAATGTTTGCATCGCCTACCCTAATGTGGCCGCTTCTGCCATGTGAAAATTGTAAATTGTAGAAATTACCCTTCTTTGGCAATAATTCCTGAACAACAAGGTCTTGCAGCGAAAGTCGGGACTCTTTATGACGGATTTCACCGCGCATATCTTCGGTGAGATAGAGTTCACATTTATTGTGGTCACATTTTAGCAGCGTATGTTTTTTGGGGAAACGATCATTAAATACAACGATATCGTTATCGGGACTACGGCCTATCGTCAAAGACTCTTTGCTTCCCAATGAGCGCTCAACAACTGAATGTCCCTGTGTGACCTTTACTCTTAAACTTGATTTTTTTCGGCTAATGCCCATTTGCCCTACATTTTTTTATTCGTGCGCTGTTTTACGTTAAATTAGCCCTTCTGCATCACTGTCAGAAACATATTGTTGTAACCTACCTGCCCGCAGGTAAGCATAATCCTTTTAAGGAGATTAAAAGTAATATCTTTATCACCCTGAATGGAAATTTGTCCCTGGAATCCTTTCATTTGATCAGAAATACCGCCGATGCCTTCGGTAATGGCGCGAAGCTGTAGTAAGCTATCATGTAGTTTTTCAATCAATAAAGTGTTTGTGGATTGAATGTTTTTAATTTTTTCCACCGGTCGGCCATCCAAAAGAATCCATTCGGATGTAATTGAAATAACGGAGGTTACTTTTGGCGCCAGTTCCGACGTTGATTCCGGCAAACGTAAGTCCTTGCTTACGGTGACGATTTGTCCTCCGGCGCTGTAGCTTTTCAAAAGAAAGACGAGGAGGATCGTAAACATGTCAATCATGGATGTGAGCTGTAGAGTGAAAGCACCGCGTTTACTTCTTGTAGACCCTGCTGCGACTTTAAATGTTGTTGCTTCGTTTTCTATTTTCATATTTTTAACCAGAAATTGAAATATTTGGAAAACCGGATTCCCTGCATCTGTCCATTACACTGACAATGGTATCATATTTTATCGAGTTTTCCGGTGCGATTATGATGTCTTGTGAATCGGGATATTTTATTTTAACGGTTTTCAATTGTTTGACAAGTCCTTCCCAATCAAAAGTATCGTTTTTTTTGAGTAAAGGAGAAAAGTTTGTCTCGGGGCTTTTTAACTCAAAGCCTGTTTCACGGATGCGCAATACATTCAGGACAACGCTTTTTGGTGGTTGTGCTTTTGCCGCAGACGGTCTCCTGTCGAGACTTGGCAACGCAAGTTCGAGTACTGATATTCGTACAAAAACCGCAGTAAGCAACAGGAACGGAATGAGGATGAGGAAAATGTTCATCACAGCAGTAAGGTTTAATTCGGCCTCATCACCATGTCCCCTGAGTTTTCGTCCCATGGCTTGTTTTAAATTCATCCGCTCTTACCTCGATACTGTGATGTATCTGTACAAGCGTGCAACGTTTTCGTTGATTTCGTCAATAAGCTCATTGGTTTTTTCCACCAAATATGTGTATCCAATGAGGCATGGAATAGCTGCAATAATTCCGAATGCTGTTGTATTCATTGCCAGAGAGATTCCTGCCGAAAGCAATGTCGCTTTGTCCGCAGCATCAGCATGGGCAACGGCGGCAAACGAAGAAATAAGTCCCATGATCGTTCCAAGCAATCCCAACAATGTTGCGACGTTGGCAATCATGCTCAGGTAGTTGGTTCGCTTTTCAAGCTTGGGGATTTCAGCCATTGCTGCAAGTTCCATCGCATTTTGTATGTCGGCAGAGGAACTGTTCAGTTCTTTCAAACCCGCTTTGGCGATTTTAGGAAGTGCGGCATTTGATCTGGTGCAGTATTCAATGGCACGATTGGCGTTGCCGTTTTTAACCAGTTCGATGACCTTGTTGACGAATGTTTCCGTATCGATACGATTTTTAAAACGAATGGAAATGATTCGTTCCACAATGATAGCCAGCCCAAGTAACAAAGCAAAAAGAATAACATACATAACGAGACCGCCGGAATTAAAAAATCTGATAATGCTTTCCAAGTTTTACCTCCTGATTTGATTATAATGAAATAAATGGGCCGTTCATAACTAAAAACCCGCCCAAAATATTTGGTCGATGTTTACTTACCAGGGAATATAGTCTTTGCGATCTTTCATAGGTTTGGTGTCGATTTTGGTGACTATACTTCCCTTTTTTTCAACCGTCCTGAATATGTTGTTGAAAAAGGAGCGTCGAATGTGGATATCATCTATTTCAGGATCTTTTCCGGGGATAATGAATACAGCTTGCGGTTTTTCCAAACGCCCGATAACTTCAATTTTGTCCATGAATATTTTCAATTCTTTGTCTTGGATATTCGGTTGATCTTCAGCCGATTTTGTCACTTTTTCTTTTTTCGGTGCCTCTTTTTTTTGCGCAAAACCAGTTGCGCTGACAAGTGCAAGAAAGAATAAAATGAAAAGGGGTACTATTTTGAATTTCATAGCTTGTCACCATTTTTGTAAATGTCAGGAGCCCTGTGTTTGAGACCCATGATCGGTCGTGTCAACTTTAGCCAATTCAGCGGACAGAGCTTCAATCCTTTTCCGGCTATTTTCAACCCAGGAATTTTCGATGTGATTTGTTTCCGCTTGTCTGACATTTTTTGTATAAGTTGCCAAAGCCTGTTTTTTATATGGCCGCGTTTTTTCGCGGAGTTTTTCGGTATAGAGTTTCAAATCCTCACCCTTAAGCCCGGGTGGCACCGGCGATTCCATAAAAGCACGAACAAATTCTTCCAGCGCCATACCGATGCGATATGATGCCGCGGTGCTCCAGTCGGCAACCTGATATTCTAACGCGCCTTTGTAAGCCTGGAATACCTGCTGGAATTTAGCTACTTTTCGCTTTAAATTGATATTAAGAGGTGGTTTGATCTCAAGTGTTTTGTAATCTTGAAAGATAATTTCTCCGAGCATAAACTGAGCCTGAGCGGCGAAATAATTATCGATATCCTTTCCCTCATCCATCGCTTTTTTGTAAGCAGAAATAACCTTCTTAAAAGAAGCTGATGCCTGTGGAAAATTATTCGTTTTGTATGACATTTCCCCGCTTTTAAATGTCGATTCCAGGTAATCATCGTCGATGCCGTTTTTCGCCGCAACGAGACGATCATACGCATGTTTTGCTGATGTCCAATCCTGAAGATTTTCAAAGCAAATTGCGGCGTTTTTCATTGCTTTCAAAGCATATTTTGAATTTTTGTATATGTCCGCGAGATGTAAATAATCCGAGGCAGCCAGGCTCCACTGTTGATTCGATTCTCTGAGAGCACCTGCCTTATACAAAGCCTCGTCGGCAAGTGTGCCCTTGGGATGGTCGCGGGCAATCTTTTCCAGAGAAACCGCAGCCCGGTTAATATCTCCGGATTTCTGGTATTGACTTGCCGCTTCAAAGAGAGCGCGTTCCTGAAATTTGGGATCCTTTGCATCCATGGCAACAATGCTTAGTAGAGATGCTGCTTCATTCGATTTGCCTTCTTTGCTCAATTCCTCGGCAATTTTAAATTTTGACGAAGCTGCCAGTTTTTGTGCTTTTTCCACATATTGCGTAGAATCAGGAAAGTTCTTTGCCAGACTCGAGAACCATACATCCGCCTGTTTAAAAAATCCTCCGTCAAAATAGCATTGCCCGGCGTTCATTGCCGCTAACAAATGGTAAGGCCGATTCGGTCCCAGTTGGACGACTTTTTTATAGACTTTGACAGCAGCGAGAAAAGCGTGCAAGTCGTGCAAGGTTTCGCCATATTTCATCAGGACCTGATCGTACCATTTGCTTTTGGAAAACATGAGCGAAAAATCATTGCACGCTCGCAAGAGGTCAATTTCCGATTGATGCGAGAGCTTGATAGTTAATATTTCATTTGATCCCATAAATTCATCAATATAGATTGTAACGCTGTCCATGGGCTGATCATTACCGACGAGTTGGTAATAACAGAGAATTCGGTTATAAGCCGAGTCTTCGCGATATTCGCTGTCATCATATTTTGTGATGACATCATAATAAGCCTCGGCAGCTTTACTGTAATTTCCCACACCATAGTATGCCTCGGCAAGATAATAATTAATCTTGGAAGCTAAACTGTCTTTGGGAAATTTATCCAGAAATTCCTGGTATTTGTTTATCGCCAGATGATAATCCCGCATTTGGCCTTTTTTCTGTGCCTCGGACTGGTAGAAATTTCCCAGGTAGATGAGAGCTTGTTTCGACGCATTGAACCCTTCCTGAAAACGATCACCATCTGAGAATTGGGAAAGCCACGGCCCTCCCGGTCCCAAATTGTTAACGAGTTCTTCGCGTGCCTTATTGGCTTCTTCTTCCTTGCCATCCAGTTCATAGTTGTCGATAATTTTTTTGTAAATTTCCGGCGCTTCTTTATAATAGGGATAAATTTCCAGCAGTGCCTTATATGTTGCTATAGCTTCAGGATAATAATTTCGCTTTTGATACAATTCTCCCATTTTAAGAAAAATTGGCAGAGTATAGTCTTTGTCCTTTAAAGGAACAAGGAATTGTTTGGCCAGTTTAACACCGCCATATTCTGCGAAACAACTTGCGATATATTGAATGGACTCGCTGCGCAAATCCGTCTTGGATTTTGCCAGAATTTGCGATTTGGTTTTTTCAACCAGGGATATATCTTCAATCAAATAAAGGAAGGTGCTGATTGCATTTGTATAGTCATTAACATTATAGTAAGACCAACCGAGTTTATAAAGAGCCATATCAAAATAAGAGTTGTCCCATTTCCCCAACAACACGGAATAATTGGCAATAGCCTTTTTGTAATCGCGTTTATTAAAATAGTATTCACCGATTCGGAAATGAGATTCCAGATTAATGGCTGAATTGGGGTATTTATCTATAATCTCCTGGAAAAAGATATTTGCCTTTTGTGGATTCCCTTCCTTTAAATGAGACATTGCAATTTTATATAGAATTTTGTCCTGAAAGGCAAGGTTTGGATATTTTTCCCGAAGCTGATAGCAATAGTCCAGCGTCTCTTTCATCCTGATGCGAGGCATCATTGGCTCTTTTGCAATTTCACCTTTGTCATATTTATCGATATCTTTTTCATACTTTTCCATCTCTTTTTGGAAGATAAGAGTCGATTTCTGTTCGTAGAGTTCGGCTAATTGGAACATGATGGTAGGCGCAAATTCCCCATTTGGATATTTTTTTAAAAGATTTTCATGCTGATGAATAATCTTTTCCAGTTTAGCCAAGTCCCCGCCGGCATCCTGGATAACAGCAGAG
>JAACEJ010000221.1 GCA_011682565.1 Actinomycetota bacterium
CCGCGGAAATCAGAACAACCTTTTTCCCCCATCGGCGAAACGATTCGGCTTTAAATTGTGTCCCTATTGTAAACATGATCAAAGCCAGGGCAATGTCCGAAAGGACCCGAACCTGATCAACCGTGGTTTTGTTGATGAGCGCGGGAAAATGGAATATTTTTGCAAATGAAGGGCCAAGCAATAGCCCAACTATAAGGTAGCCGGTAACTTTGGGCAAATGAAATTTTGAAACAACCCGGCCAATAAACAGTGAGGCAAGGTAAGCCACGCCAAGAGCAAACAGTGCATATCCTAATTGATCAATCAAAAAGTTCCCTTTGAATAGTTTCAACAAACCTGTACATTTATGCGTTGTGACACTATAAAACACGAACAATAGAATAATTTGCAATATTTCCAAGTTTAAAAGTATAGAGAATCTCCTGCTTAATGTCAAGCTGAATTGCACGGAAAGCAATATTACAAAGATTTCCCTTGGATTACAGAAAATGTTTTTGTTTCTTGTGGTTTTCAAGCCGGTTATTATTTTAATGAAAAAGGAGCGCACACATGAATCAGCAACCGGGACTATTCCATCCCTCTCGAAGACTTTATCGTTTTACAATTCTGTTGTTCGTAAGCCTGCTGACGTATGGGAGCTATTTTGCCTATGACTCCATCGGCGCCATTGCCCCAACACTTATGAAAGCCTGGAATGTCAATCAAAGCGATATCGGCAAATTGTACACCATGTACAGCATAGCCGCAATTCTCACGGTTCTTCTGGGCGGCGTACTGATAGACAGAATCGGCACACGAGCCGCAAGTCTGATCTTTGCACTGCTGGTTGCGATAGGAACCACTATTGTTGCCTTCGGCAACAATATTCATGTCGCATACATCGGACGTTTCATTTTCGGCGCAGGATCCGAGTCGTTGGTCGTGGCACAGAGCGCTATCCTTGCTCGCTGGTTCAAAGGAAAGGAGTTGGCTCTTTCATTTGGCATTGCGTTAACCATCAGCCGGCTGGGGACATTGTTCTCCTTCAACACAGAAGAACTTATTGCCAAGTATTTCGGCAACTACAGTGCGGCGCTATGGGCGGCAGTTATTTTATGTCTTGTATCTCTTGGCGCGGCTTTTATTTATTTTATCATGGACAGACATGGTGAACGAGCATTGAAACTTCAGGAGGCCGGTTCTGAAGACAAAATTGTTTTGTCCGATATTAAGAAATTCCCGATCTCCTTCTGGTATGTAGCCATTCTCTGCGTCACCTTTTATTCCGCAATTTTCCCGTTCACCGCTCTTTCTACCGACTTTTTTCATGACAAATGGAATATTCCATTAACCGCAGCGACAAGCGGCGGATTTTTATACCAGGTGTTCAATAACATCATTCACATGTTCTCCACTGCCGGAGGTACAACCACCATTATCATTGCCGCCTCCATGTTCCTGGCACCATTTGCGGGACAACTCGTGGATAAAATCGGCAAGCGCGCCTCGTTGATGACTCTCGGCTCATTGTTGATGATCCCCAGTTTCCTCATTATGGCATTCACCATGGTACCGCCAAAATTTCCAATGATGATCTTAGGCGCAGCGTTTGTACTGGTGCCCGCGGCCATGTGGCCTGCAGTGCCATTGATAGTGCGCAAAGAAATGGTAGGTTCCGCTTTCGGGCTGATCACAATGATCCAGAACATCGGCCTGGCACTTTTCCCGTACCTCAATGGAAAACTGCGGGTCGTCACACATACATACACTGCAAGCATGACCATGTTTGCCAGCCTCGGCTTTATCGGGCTGATCTTTGCTTATCTGCTCAAGCGCGCCGACGCTCATGATAGCGGCGCATTGGAACGTCCGTGAGATAAAATCAAAAGGAAAGAAGCTATGCCCATCGTATACGTAACGCGCCACCTTCATTTCAGCGCTGCGCATCGTTTGCACACCGACATGCTGGATGAACAAAAAAATCAAGAAATTTACGGCTTGTGCAACAATCCCCTGGGGCATGGTCACAATTATGAGCTTGAGATCACCGTTCGCGGAGAGCCCGATCCGGTAACCGGTATGGTCATTGATCTGAAGGAGTTAAAAGGTATTGTTGAAAAAGAAATTATCGAGCACGTCGATCACAAGCATTTGAACTATGATGTTGATTTCCTGAAAGGAATTGTACCAACAGCGGAAAATATAGTTATTGCCTTTTGGGAACAATTAGAGAACAAGCTGTCCAACTGTGAACTGGTGGAATTAAAGCTTTATGAAACACCAAGAAACATTGCCATCTATAGAGGTGAATAAAAAATGCCAAATACAATTCGAGAACTTGTAAAAAAAGAATTGGAACTTATCGGAGAAGACCCTGACCGCGAAGGGCTCCTCAAGACGCCGGAGCGTGTAGAGAAAGCAATGCAGTTTTTAACCAAAGGCTACAAAACGGATATTGATAAAGTATTGAACAATGCCATCTTTCATGAAGAATGTGAAGAAATGGTCATTGTCAGAAACATCGAATTTTATAGTATGTGCGAACATCATATACTGCCGTTTTATGGGAAATGTCACGTTGCCTATCTGCCCAAAGGGAAAATCATCGGGCTGAGCAAAATCCCACGTATCGTAGATGTCTTTGCACGTCGACTGCAAGTTCAGGAGCGCATGACCAGACAAATTGCAAATGTACTGCAGGAAATTTTGCAGCCTTACGGTGTTGCGGTAGTTTGTGAGGGCAAACATTTGTGCATGATGATGCGCGGCGTTGAAAAGCAAAACAGTTTTGTGACTTCCAGTGCCATGCTGGGTACTTTTAAAGAAGAGCGAGCCACGCGGATGGAATTTTTAAGTCTTTTGCAGACAGAGGTTTTATAAATGCGAAACTTGCAGGATAAGATCGTATGGGTAACCGGCAGCGGGCGAGGCATTGGCAGAGCTGCGGCAATGACCCTGGCGCGCGAAGGTGCAAAAGTTGTGGTTTCGGCACGTACCGGCGAAGAAATAAAAACTGTTGTCCGGAAAATCGAATCGACCGGCGGACAGGCCATTGCTCTCGTTTGCGATGTAACAAAAAATGAGCAAATATCGAATCTTGTAGAAAAAGTTAAAGCAAAATGGGGGCCGATTGATATCCTCATTAATAACGCGGGCATTGGGATTTTCAAAAAAATATCAGAAACCACTAAAGAGGACTGGGAGACAATGATGGACGTCAATCTCAAAGGTGCCTTTTTATGCTCGCACGCGGTGCTGCCCGACATGATCGAAAAGAAAGCCGGACACATTATCAATGTTGTTTCGGTAGCAGGCAAACAGCCATACTATAGTTGCGGCGGATATTGTGCTTCAAAATATGGCCTGCTGGGATTCACGGATGTCCTGCGCCTGGAAATGCGCAAACATGGTATCAAAGTCACAGCCTTTTTGCCGGGTGCAACGGACACAGCCATCTGGGGGGATGCAGATGTGGACCGTTCAAAAATGATGACCCCGGAACAAGTCGCCGAAGGAATTGTATCCATTTGTTACAGCAATCCGAATGTTCTTAATGAGGAAATTGTAATGAGACCGATTGGTGGGGATTTGTAAGCTAAACCACGAATTACACCAATTTCACTAATATTTTTCAGAAATAGTTTTTGAGATTTGAATTTTATTTGTGATTTGTTGTCTGTAATTTATAATTTTAAGTAGCAATCATCCCATGCACATTGGCGGTGCCTATCATTTTCCTTTTGGGCGCGTCAAGCTGACCATTGCGCATCACGGCTCGGGTGCAGATTTGGGCGGCGAGGCACTGGCTAACATGGGCAATCCGTGCGGTTTTCTGGTAACCATGGACAATAAGGCACTTTATCACGCCGGAGACACGGGAATTTTCCTGGACATGAAGCTCATCGGTGAAATGGACAAAATTGATGTTGCGCTGTTGCCCATCGGCGATAATTTTACGATGGGCATTGACGATGCCGTAAAAGCTGCGGATTTTTTACAGGCAAAACTAACAATTCCGACGCACTATAACACTTTTGAAGTTATTGAAGCGGATCCGCAAGAATTTCAGAAAAAAATCGCGGCAATCGGATTATTCTCAAAAGTACTGGAGTTCGGCGAAAGCCTGGAGTTTTAGCTTGACTCCATGCGATTAAATTGATATATTTTATCTTTTTACAACATACCCAATCAACCTACTCGTAAAACTGAAAACAACGATCGATCAGTAGCTATCTGCACGAACGAGAGGGGTGGAAATGCATCTCAACTATGCAAATATCATTTCCGCATTTCCTTCACAATATTAGTACTGAATGACATCGTACGAGTGGTTATAACGAAAAGTAACTGTGCAGGGTAGCCCGACAGTAATAATAAAAATCGGCAGGCTACCCTTTTTGATAAAACAGATTGTTAAACCGAGAAAAAACAGAAAGAATAAAGAATGACCAAAATATTTAAAATATCCTTTAAAGTGGTCATTTTAATATCAATATTTTGCAAAATCCCGATATTAGAAGCAGAATGGAATATGCCGACCATGCCGATATCCGAAATAAAACCCGGCATGAAAGGTATCGGAAAAACCATTTTTTATGGCGATAAAATCGAGGAATTTGGCGTTGAAGTCTTAGACATCGTCAAAAACTTTTATCCACAACGGGACATTGTCCTCGTTCGCCTGACCGGGAAAGAGGCGGAAAAAACCGGCGTAGTCAGCGGTATGAGCGGCAGCCCGGTTTACATTGATAATAAACTCGTGGGCGCTTTGGCTTACCGCTTTGGTCAGTTTATGAAAGAACCGATTGGCGGTGTTATGCCCATTGCAGAGATGATTCAGGTTGCCAAAAAAGAATCCGTGCGGAAAATTGAAGCGCCGATGAGTGCTTCCCTCCTGCCGCAATATCTTCAGGCGGCTTTGTGCGGCGCAAAAGATCATTTCTGGAGCGATATTGTTTCAAATATGCAATATTCCGAAAATCATACAGCCGGTTCATTGCAGATGATTCAGGCTCCGCTTGTGTTCGCGGGATTCGCTCCGCAAACAATCCGGCCGTATGAAGCCATTTTTCAATCCCTGGGTTTTACTATGGTTCAGGGGGGCAGCAATTCTTCCGAGTCAACTTCTTCGCAGGAGCCTTTTATGCCAGGGTCTGCGGTATCGCTCGTTTTCATTAGCGGCGATTACGGCATCGAAGCCAGCGGCACAGTAACGGCTGTGGACGGCAACAAAATGCTCGCCTTTGGCCACTATGTTTTCAATTTAGGCCCGATACAACTGCCCCTGGCCAGGACAAAAGTTTTGGCGACTTTGCCCAGCTACATGGGCTCCAGTAAAATGGTCGTTTCCACGGGTATTGTCGGCAGTTTCCGCCAGGACCGATTGACGGGAATGATGGGCGATCTCTCAATCAAGCCGGTACTTATTCCTGTACATTTACAGCTCAATTCACCGGTCAGCGGCAAAAAAGATTTTCATCTAAAAATGGCATCCGACCCGGCGCTGAATAATTTGCTTCCTTTTTACCTTCGAATCGCCTTAATCCAGGCACTGACATCCGCGCGTCTTGCAGGGGGAATGAATTCACTGTCCCTGGAAACAAAGATAAACCTCGCGGATGGCCGTATCGTCACGGCAGACGATTTCTTTTCATCAAAGCAAAGGTTCGGATTTTTCGGTACGGGCATGGATGCGGCTGCGGCCACGGATCTCATTGCCAGCACTCTCGGCGTGCTCATGGTCAATTATTTTAGCGCCCCGGCAATTAAAAATATTGAGATTTCTGCCACGGACGTTCCGGGCGAAAAAACGGCCAAGATTCATTCGATCTGGCAGGACAAAACAGAACTTAGTCCGGGCGATTCACTCATTCTGTCGTTTCGGCTAAAAACCGCAGAAAACAAAGACATTAAATTCATCAAGACGTATCATATCCCAAAAAATCTGGATGCAAATAGTTTAGCAATTTTCATTTCCAGCGGCGCTTCATTAACCCAGTATGAACTGCGCGTAAATCCGGATAAATTCCGTCCGGTCGATTTTGATCATTTATTAAAGCTTTTGAAAGAACGAAGAAAAAATAACAATATTTATATCCAATTCAGACTGCGCGACAGCGGATTGATAATTGACGGGGAAGAACTTTCCGACCTTCCGCCATCAATTATGAAAGTTATGGATTCCAGGAGGTCCAGCGGCGTTTCCAAACGTCTGCACGACCGCGTTCTTTTCGAAGATGTGATTCCGACGGACTATGTCATCTCCGGGGCCAGGCGTCTGACTGTTCGAATCAAAAAACCGAAAAAAGCTTCAATCCCCAAAAGTGAGGAACCGAAAAAATCTGCACAGCCCGTTTTCTGGTAATCAATCTTATTTTAAATTCAGGAAAATTCTTAATGAGAATATTTAAAATATTTTCAATCATTTTGTTCGGA
>JAACEJ010000222.1 GCA_011682565.1 Actinomycetota bacterium
AGGAGCTTATGTTTAGGAATTTATTATATACTATCTTAACCGTCTCCCTGGCCTTGATTTTAGCCGTTGCCTGCGACAGCAATCATCTGCATAATCAAAAGCCGAAGCCGATCGACCTGACGACGCCGTTGCGGGACAATCAGCCGGACAGTCTCGCAGCCAATAAACCACGGATGTACGTCGCTGTTTCCGCCATGATCTCGCCGAAAGAGACATTCAAATACTATCAGGACCTGATGGCCTATCTCTCCGAAAAAATGGGCTATGACATTCAATTTCGGCAGCGCAAGACCTACAAAGAAGTGAACGATATGCTGCGGGACAACAAGCTTGATTTCGCCTTTATCTGTTCCGGCGCCTATGTTGAGGCGCTGCGTCAGTTTCCGCTCGAAATTTTGGTGGTTCCTGTGATGAACGGTGAGCCGTTTTATCATTCCTACATTATTGTACACAAGGACTCGGAGATAAACAGTGTATCCCAATTGCGAGGCAAATCGTTTGCTTTTACCGATCCTCTTTCAAACTCCGGCTATTTTTATATGGCCGATTTGCTGAAAAAAATGGGTGAAACGCCGGATTCGTTTTTCCAGCGAATCATTTTCACTTACGCGCATGATTATTCAATTCAGGCGGTGAGTAGAAAAATTGTCGATGGCGCTTGCGTTGAAAGTTTGATCTTTGAGTACCTGAAAACTTATGAGCCGGAACGAACCAAAGATGTAAAAATTATTAAAGTGTCGGACGCGTTTGGCATTCCGCCGGTGGTTGTGCCAACCAGCCTGCCCGTTGCACGCAAGGAAAAGCTGAGGCAGACGTTTATCTCTATGCACCAGGATTCCATCGGGCAGATTATTTTAAAAAAGCTGCTCATCGACCGTTTTGAACGAGCTGATTTGAAGAATTACCGTTCCGTGGATGCCATGTTACGAAATATAAAACAATGAAGCGTATTAAAATAAATTTGTTTTGGAAATTCAGCCTGGCGATTATTCTTATTGTTGCCGTATTCGGCAGTATTAACGCCTACCTCATCTGGCGGAATGTGCAGCTTGCGCTGGAAAAAGAGTCGGAGAAACGCGGGCTGTACATCTCTCGTCGTCTGGGCGAAGAAATATTGAATCCGCTCTTATACGAAGATTATGTCACCATGCAGCGTATTCTGGAAACAGCAGTGGCATCCGATTCTTCTCTTGACTATGCATTCGTAGTCAATGCAAAAGGCCGAGTCCTGACGCATACCTTCCAAAAGGCCGTTCCCGCCGCCCTTGTTAACAGCAAGTTCTTGCGACATTCGACGCAGGTGCAGGAGCAGTTGTTTCAGCCGGTCGGCGAACCCGGGCACATCATCCGGGACATCGCCTCGCCGCTAATGGGCGGCAATCTCGGCATTTTGCGAATCGGCCTGCAGGAAGAAGGCATCCGCACCTATGTACAGAAAACAGTCAACACTTTTTGGTTGATGGCCGGATTATTTCTCATCATCGGCATTACCGCAGCGTTCATCTTTTCCCATTTCATCACTGAGCCGATTCATGAAATCGAGCGCCTGACGCATCAAATGGATTTTGCAGCCCTGAAAGATCGATCTTTGCCGCAGGTGTCGATACGTAACAGGCTGTTCGGCCGCATAAAATTGCTCTTTCGGGCTGAAGACGAGATCGACTACCTGGCGGACAATTTTAACGCCATGATAGGACGGTTAGAGGATGCCTACGCTGAACTGCAGACAGCGCAGCAAAAGCTGTTTCAGTCGGAAAAAATGGCGGTTGTCGGTACAGTGGCTTCGGGGCTTGCGCATGAGATCAACAATCCGCTTGCCGGCCTCCAGAACTGTTTGCGACGGATTGAAAAAGCGCCGGAAAACATCAGCCAGAATACAAAATACCTAAGACTGATGGCCGAGGCGTCAAACCGCATCGAGCAGGTAGTCAGAGGTATGCTCGAGTTTGCGCGCAAGCAGGATTATCATTTTCAGGAGATCAACATGGCCGATATGTTGGAAAAGGCGATGGTGTTGGTGAGCTACCGCCTGGAATCGGCCAGAATTTCGGTACAAAAGGATTTGCCGCCCAATCTGCCGCCGGTTTGGGGAAGCGCCAATCACCTGGAGCAGGTACTGGTGAATCTGATGATCAACGCCATCGATGCGGTTGAAGAACACTGCAGCACCGTCAAACCATGCGAGCGGCGGCTGGCATTCCGCATCGATATTTTGAAAAACACCCTCAAGCTGCACGTGACGGACAGCGGCAAAGGCATTGCCGAAGATCAGGCCGCCCACATCTTTGATCCGTTTTTCACCACAAAGCAGATCGGCAAGGGTACCGGCCTCGGTTTGGCGGTGTCTCTCAATATCATTCAGGCGCATAACGGCCAAATTGAGGTAAACAGCGAGCCGGGCCGGGGCGCGACGTTTACCATTACTCTGCCCATTTTCAGTTCATCGCCGGAACGCAAAATCGGATAACGTATGCAAACCAAACGAATTTTTATCATAGACGATGAAGATATCCTGCGAATCACGCTGGCCGACGATTTACGTGAGGCTGGCTATGCAGTAACGGATTTTGACGACCCAATGCAGGCAGTTGCAGCGATTAAATCCGGGCCGCCGGATATCGTCATTACTGATCTCAAAATGCCGGGCAAAAGCGGCCTTGAGGTGCTGGCCGAGATTCAAAAGCACGTCCCTTTTGTGAAAACCATCGTCATGACCGCCTTTGGCTCAGTGGAGACGGCGGTCGAGGCGATGAAACTGGGCGCTTCCGATTATATCACCAAACCGTTCCAGGCGGACGAGGTGCTCATCCGTGTCGAGAACCTCGCCCGGGTCAGTTCGCTGGAGCGGGACAACCGCCAGTTTCAGCAACTCTTTCAAAGCCAGTTTGATTTCGGCGCCCTGGTCGGCGACAGCCCGGCCATGCAAAAGGTCAAACAACAGATTCAGATGGTGGCTAAAACCAACTCGACGGTGCTCATCACCGGCGAAACCGGGACCGGCAAGGAGATGCTCGCCAATGTCATCCATTACAACAGCGGGCGGGCGAAAAAGCCGCTTATCAAGGTAAGCTGCGCCATCCTGGCCCGGGATGTGTTTGAAAGCGAGCTGTTCGGTCACGAAAGGGGCGCTTTTACCGGCGCCATTAAAAGTCGGGTCGGCCGCTTTGAATTGGCGCACAGCGGCGCTATCTATCTGGATGATGTGGATGATATTCCATTGGAAATGCAGGTAAAGTTGTTGCGGGTTCTGCAGGAAAAGCAGGTGGAACGAGTGGGTGCTTCCGAGTCGATTTCCGTGGATGTCCGCGTCATTGCCTCCACTAAAGCTGATTTAAAAGATCTGGCGGCCCGGGGCGTCTTTCGGGAGGACCTCTATTACCGGCTCAATGTTTTTCCCATTCACCTGCCGCCTCTGAGGAAGAGAATAGAGGACGTCTGGCCGCTCATACAACATTTTCAGGACGAGTTTTGCGATGATTGCCGCCTTTCGATGACCGACGGCGTCAAAGCGGCGCTGCTTCATTATGACTGGCCCGGCAACGTGCGGGAGTTGAAAAATATTGTCGAACGGCTCACCATTTCTTCCGGCTGCTCCATTTGTGACGAGTCTATGCTACCGACGGAGATTTTGGGCAGCAGACGGGAGCAAGCGGTATCGCAACTCGGCGAAAGGGCTCTCGATAAAATTATGACCGATATGGAATGCGAGTTGTTAATCAAAGCATTGCAGCAAAGCAACGGCAGCCAGAAAGATGCCGCGGCGCTGCTGCGTATCCCGGCTTCCACCTTTCGCACTAAAATCGCCAAATATGGGCTGAATAAGTAACGTTGGATTTCTTTACTCATTCTTTTTTTGTTCTTTATATTCTCTTAATTTGCTGTTGTTATATTTAATTTGAGTGCAGAAATTGTGCAAGTTCTTTCCCTTGCAGCATAACAGTTCAAATTAAAACAGGAGAATTATCATGAACAAGATCATATTGACAATTATTGTGCTTCCTGCTCTTTTATCATTCGCGTTTGCCGCTTCCGACTCGCCGGATGCCAACACTTTCGAACCTCAAGCCGGTTTTATTCAAGTATACTCTAAAACATTAGAGTTTAATGATATTGACGGCTCTGTTTTTGTCCACCAAAGCTATAACATTTACACCGAAAACGGCGAAAAGGTGAAAACAGTGCCTGCTTCGTTTGCTCCTCAGCTTGTACGCCTGGCGCCGGGTCGCTACGTTGTTCAGTGTAGCGGTGGTGACGAAAAGAATGTTAAAATTAATGTCCTCATCAAAAAAGGTCAAATAACCAGCGTCGATCAGAAAATATCCGAATAGCATTTTGAATTTGCGCTCTTTCCCCCCCCCAGTCCATTAAGCAGCCTTTGATGGTTTTGCTATCCCATAAAGGACGCCTGCTTTTTTCGAAAATCGGGATTTCGTTTTTAAAAACGAAATCCCGATTTTTTTGCCGCGTTTCTTTGCTCACTATTATTTCCTGTCTAAAAAATAAATGAATCAGATTCCCTGCCAATATCTTATATAAACAATGACTAACAATTGATAAATCTTGCGGCGCTCATAGCGCTGTTGCAGCGCATTCGGTGGCATGTTTGTTGTTAATGTGCGGGTACTCACTAAAAATCGTAATCCTTAACAATACGAGGTACAAAATGATGAAGATAGGAATCCTAGTTGTTGCGGGTTTGCTGCTCTGCGGGATGGTGTTTGCGCAATCTGCATCCGACAAAATCGGGGGCCTTGTTTTTTACGACTATTCGTACCAAATGAACAAGGAAGAAGACAATAACAAATTTGAACTACGCCGGGTCTATTTTACATACACACGTGCGCTATCCGACCGTATTGTCTACAAATTTCAAACGGATGTCGGCCGCACCGGCAACGATGACCGCCTGACCGCTTACCTGAAGAACGCCAAAGTGGATTGGAAAACAGCCGCGGGTACGATCACCATTGGTTTGCAGGGAATGAATATTTTTAACGTGCAGGAAAAAAACTGGGGCTACCGTTTCATCGAAAAGTCGGCCATGGACCAGAGAAAGTTTGCCAGTTCCGCCGACCTCGGCATTGGTTTCGCTCGATCTTTCAGCAAAAACGTCCATTTTAGCCTCCTGGCCACTAATGGCCGCGGCTATAAACATTCGGAAAATGATTCCTATAAAAAAGTTTCAACGCAGCTTTTCTACGGCTCGAAAAAAATTGTCGGCAAGGACGGTTATAATGTCGGCGTAATTTTGACCTACGAACCGTATGACCTGGCAGGCGACGCCGGTGTTAAAACGAAACAAAGCAAATCCGTAACCGGCGTGTTTGCCGGCATGACAAAGGGCAAAGTTCGCATTGGCGCCGACTATGATTTGCTGAAGGATAACGGTCTGGACATCACCAAAAGCATTATTTCGGTTTATGGGATTTTGGCCGTTCAGCCCAATCTCAACCTGTTTGCCCGTTTTGATCAATGGGATCCCAACACCACCATCGATGACGACGGCGAATCCTATATTATCGCCGGCGTCGATTATCTGCCTGTCAAGGGATTTTACATTGCTCCAAACTTTCGCCTGATCAATCCGCAGATCGGCGATGTGGTAAAAATGGTCAAAGTCAATTTTCAGGTCAAATTCTAAAAGAATTTAAAACAAAGATGCACAAAACATCTGAGGTCATTATGAGTGAAAAAAATGAAACGCTGGTTACACCGCAGGAAGAGGCAAAAGACAGTCGTCTGGGTTTTCTGAAAAAGATTTCCAGCGGCGTGTTTGCATCGCTGCTGCTGCCGGCTATTCTCAAAAAAGAAGAGCTGCACGCGGCGGAGACAAAAGAGGTCGCTATTTCCCTGCCGGAACAGACAGAAGACGAAGACATCATTGTTCGTATGATGCGGGAAATTCAGCGGGCGCTGGCCAAACCGGTCGAAAAGCGTCATTGGGCCATGGTTATCGACCTTCGCAAATGCGTAGGATGTCGGGCGTGCACGGTTTCCTGCATTGCGGAAAACAAGTTGCCGCCCGGCGTCGTCTATCGACCCGTTATGGAAGAAGAGATTGGCGACTATCCCTATGTAACCCGGACGTATCTCCCTCGCCCATGTTTACATTGCAGCAAACCACCATGCACGCCCGTCTGCCCGGTGCGGGCGACCTACAAACGCAAAGACGGCATCGTCGTTATAGATTATGAAAAGTGCATCGGCTGTCGTTACTGCGTGACCGCCTGTCCCTATGGCGCAAGGTCTTTCGATTTTGGCGAATTTTATACAGATAAAACCCCAAAGAGAGAATCTTATGAAGAAGAACCGGCTTTTGAATATAGTCGAAAGTGGAATCGTGACGGGAAAAAATCGCCGGTGTGTAACGCCAGGAAATGTCATTTTTGTCTCCACAGGATCGA
>JAACEJ010000223.1 GCA_011682565.1 Actinomycetota bacterium
TTCACACATTATAAGAAGGAGTCTTGCTCCATAGCACTCAGCACGCCCGCAAGACAATAACACACATAACCCACACACATTGCTCAAAGGACTTTGTGCGCCGACACCAATATTGCATCCGTCTGACGCAATCCGGCAGCGATACGTCGCGCCATTGCAGTGGTCAGGATAGTAAAACGCCTTTAATAAGATGGCAAATAAAGAAAGACTCGAAACTTTCGACATCAAAAAATCTTTTAGCATTGAAAAACTGGCTGGAGTTTAGCTGTGGAATACAAGATCATTTTTGACCCGAGTCGTTCACCATGACTTTAAGGGGCTATACAGTCTGCGAGTCGGTAATTTTCGTGTGATCTATCATATTAAAGACGATTTAGTGATTGTGTTAAAGATTGGTCATCGGCAGGAAGTCTATGAAAACATTTTTCCCCTGGACACTGATTAGATCGAATGTGTCGTACATGACTCGACTCCCGCCAGCATGGCCCCACTACTGGAAGAAATTTTCATTTGCTTTTCACCTTTAAAAGCAGTTAATTTAGTTTTACACCAAAAACCGTATTGCAGATCGACTCATACTTAAATTATTGGAGACGCTATGAAAAAGCTGCTTGCAGGATTGTTTCTCTTGTTTTTCCTTTTTGCAAACGCGCTCTTTGCAGAAAAAGAAGCCCGGCTGCTTCGTTTTCCCGCCATTTATGAAAACCAGATTGTATTCACTTATGCTGAAAACCTGTACACGGTGGCCGCAAGCGGCGGCATTGCCAGAAAACTGACCAATCATGTTGGTTCGGAAATTTTTGCCCGTTTTTCCCCGGATGGCAAACAGATTGCTTTTACGGGACAGTACGACGGCAACACCGAAGTTTACGTCATGCCCGCAGAGGGCGGCGTACCGCAGCGTCTTACTTATACCGCAACGCTCGGTCGTGACGATGTGGCCGATCGCATGGGGCCGAACAATATCGTCATGACCTGGAAGCATGACAACAACACGATCATCTTTCGTTCGCGCATGCGGGATTTTAATTCCTTCAAAGGTCAGCTTTTCAGCGTCACGTTGGCCGGCGACATTCCCGAACAATTGCCTCTGCCGCGCGGTGGATTCTGTTCTTTTTCGCCGGATGACAAAAAACTGGCGTATAATCAAATCTTTCGCGAATTCCGCACCTGGAAACGCTACCGCGGCGGCATGGCGGACGATGTGTGGATTTATGATTTTGCAACAAAGAAAACGGAAAACATCACCAACAATCCGGCGCAGGACATCATCCCGATGTGGTTTGGTAATAAAATCTATTTTCTTTCCGACCGGGACGAAAACAAAAAGATGAATCTCTACGTCTATGATCTCACGACAAAGCAAACCAAAAAACTGACAAATTTTGTTGATTTTGACATTAAATTTCCTTCCGCGGGAAAGAAAAATATCGTCTTTGAGAACGGCGGTTTTATTTATCGCTTTGATATAAATAATGAAAAATATGACCAGGTGCAAATTCAAATCGCCGAGGATATGGCCAGCGGCAGGGGCGGCATCATCAAGGTGAGTGATAAAATCAACAGCTATGAAATTTCGCCGGATGGCAAACGCGCGCTTTTCTGTGCCCGCGGCGAAATTTTTACTGTGCCTGCAAAACATGGCGCCGTTCGCAATCTCACACAATCTTCAAACATTCATGAGCGCAACGCCAAATGGTCGCCCGATGGAAAATGGATTGCTTACCTTTCGGACGAGCATGGAGAGTTCGAGATTTACATTATTCCGCAGGATGGAAGCGGTCCTGCGCAACAAATCACAACCGGGGCGGAAACCTATAAATACATAATTCGATGGTCGCCGGACAGCAAAAAGTTATTGTGGAGCGATAAAATGCTGCGTTTGCGCTATGTGGACATTGGCACGAAAAAGATTACAGATGTGGCCAAAGCAAAAGCCTGGGAGTTCAATCAATACGCTTGGTCACCGGACAGCAAATGGATTTCCTATGCCAAAACTGAACTGTCGGAAATGGCAAAAATCTATTTGTATTCGCTGGAACAGAAAAGCTCTTTTGCGGTAACGGATGGCTGGTATGACTCTTCCCGACCCTCTTTTAGCAGCGACGGCAAATACCTCCTGTTTGTGTCCAGCCGTGATTTTCACCCGCTTTACAGTCAGGTTGAATGGAATTATGCCTACCAGGACATGTCCCGTCCATATCTGGTAACCCTTTCTAAAAAAGTTGATTCACCCTTCAAGCCTCAAAGTGATGAAGTGGAAATCAAAAAAGCGAAAAAACAGGAAAAGAAAAAAGACGAAAAGAAGAAAGAGGAAAAAAAGCCGGTGGTGGTACAAGTCGATCCGGACGGCATAAAAGACAGAATAGTGGGAATTCCTGTTCAGGCGTCAAACTATAGTGCCCCCAATATTGTCGGCGACAATTTTTACTACATTCGTAAAGGCAGCAAGGACAAAAAACCAAGTCTCCTCTTTTATAATTTAAAAGAAAAAAAGGAAACCAACGTTGGACAGATTAACGGCTATGAAATTTCTGCGGATCAAAAGAAAATGCTGGTTTCCTCCGATAAATCTTATTACATCATTGATGTTCCTAAAGCAAAAGTGGAACTGAAGGAAAAGCTGGATCTTTCCGGCATGGAAATGACCCTCGACCGCCACCAGGAATGGGTACAGATTTTCAACGAATGCTGGCGACAAATGCGGGACTTTTTCTATGCTCCAAACATGAACGGCGTAAACTGGAAAGGGATGCACGACAAATTCCGTCCACTGGTGGATTATGTCAACGACAGAAATGACTTGACGTATATCCTGGGCGAGATGGTCGGCAACCTGAACATCGGCCACGCTTATGTTGGCGGTGGAGATCGGCCTCAGGCAAAACGGATCAAGACAGGTTTGCTCGGTGCAGAACTGGTGCGCGACCAGAAAAGCAAATACTACAGAATCAAAAAAATCCTCAAGGGTGAAAATTGGAGTAAATCCATGCGCTCGCCGCTGACGGAAATTGGAGTGAATGCTAAAGTCGGTGATTACATTCTGGCGATCGACGGTAAGCCGACAAACAAAATGCGCAACATTTACGAACAATTGCTCGACAAAGTGGACAAGCAGGTTAAACTAAAATTAAGCGCAACCCCGACAGAAAAGGGCAGTCGGGAGGTCATCGTTAAACCCATTGGAGATGAACACAAACTGTATTATTACAATTGGGTTGAAAACAATATTAAAAAAGTGACCGAGGCGACGGGAGGAAAAGTCGGCTACATTCATGTGCCGGATATGGGCGTCGACGGCTTGAATGAATTCGTCAAACATTTCTACCCCCAGGTTCGGAAAAAAGCGCTGATCATCGATGTGCGCGGTAATGGCGGCGGAAATGTTTCGCCCATGTTGATCGAGCGTCTGCGTCGAAAAATCGCCATGATCGACAAGCCGCGGAATGTTGCACCTTCCACCGATCCCGGCGGTATGATTTACGGTCCCAAAGTTTGTCTTTTGGATGAATTCTCTGCCTCGGACGGTGATATTTTTCCCTATCGTTTCAAGAAATATAAACTGGGAAAACTCATCGGCAAACGATCCTGGGGCGGTGTTGTCGGTATTCGCGGCTCTCTGCCGCTGGTGGATGGCGGCTATATGATGAAACCCGAGTTTGCTTCCTACAGTGTGGACGGCAAAAAGTGGATCATTGAAGGACACGGTGTTGACCCCGATATTGTCGTTGACAACGATCCGGCCAAGGAATATGCGGGCATCGATCAACAGTTAAACAAAGCAATAGAAGTGATTAAGGAAGAACTCAAAACGCAGGAAAAAACGCTGCCACCACCGCCGCCATATCCGGTGAAATAGAAAATCATATCAAAAGGTAATTTATAATTATGCAAGTTCACATCATTGAAAGAAGCAACCTGTACGAGGGATTTTTTAAGCTGGAAAAAGCTGTGCTGCAATTTGAAAAATTCGACGGTACCATGAGCGAAAAAGTCAGCCGCCTTAATGTCTATCGCGGTGATGCTGTTGCAGTACTGCTCTATGATTCAAAGCGTGGAAAAATCATTTTGGTCAGACAATTCCGCTACCCCATTCACACCGTGGAACCGGAAAACGGCTGGCTGCTGGAAGTTGTTGCGGGATCCATCGAAAACAACTGCGACCCGATCGAAACGGCTGTGCGTGAAACGGAAGAAGAGGCGGGTTACAAACTCGATCCGTCTCTCTTCACTCCGTTGGGAAAATGTTACCCCAGCCCCGGCGGCACATCGGAACGCGTTTATCTGTTTACTGCCGATGTGGCTGAAATCCACAGAGCAAACGACGGCGGCGGCCTGGATGAGGAGCATGAGGACATCCAACTCGTTGAACTGGACTACCAGGAAGCATTCCAAATGGTTGATGAGGGTGAAATTTGTGATGCAAAATCGTTGTTAACGTTGCAATGGCTTCGTGGAAAAATAAAAGCACAATAAACGTGGGGATCAGTTACAGAGTAACTCAAAGAAAGTGAGGTTCCCTTACGTGCCCAAATCACAAGCCTCTATACAAGACAAGGCAATTATCCAAAGCTTTTGCGGCGAATTTAATCTCGAAAGAAAATCCGCCGCGAAACAAAAATGTTGTATGATTCCGAGGTAATGTACACCACGCTACACAATGCAGTCGTCGTCTATGCCTGCGTAGATCACTCGTGCCTTGATAAGATTACCAGGAACGAGAGCGATTACCGCCTCCGCCACCTGAACGATGACCACCCGAGCGTTCTTTACGCGGACGGGCTTCATTTACGATTAATGAACGTCCATCTATCTCCGTGCCATTAACCTCCTGGATAGCTTTCAAGGCATCTGCCTTGGCAGGCATTTCAACAAATCCAAAACCCCGAAGCTCGCCGGAATATTGATCCTTGATTAATTTGACTTCTGCAACTTCGCCATGTTCTGCAAAAAGATTACGAACCGCTTCTTCAGTTATGGTCTTGGGCAAATTACCGACATAAATATTCAATTTTTGCTCCTCAAGAAAAATAAAAAGTTTTGCCAGGAATCGATTTTAATTATATCGGAATGGATTGTGAAATTATCAATCAATTTGGCAATAGAATTTTGAATTATTAAAGATAAGGTAAACATTCTAACATTCCAAGACTTTTTTTATCACAATCGCTCATATCTTTGCTCAAAAAACTGCAAGGAATTTTACAATCATTGAAGTAAATTTGAAAAATGCAGGTAACGAAAAAAGATTACTCCAACAAATATTTCAAATTCCGGATTACCAAATAATAAAGTGTGCGGAAAAACTATGAATATAAAAGAATTCGGCGGGGAATTTAAACTCATTGAAAAACTAAGCCGTACGGCAAGGAACAAAAATGTCATCGTCGGCATTGGTGACGATGCGGCGGTGGTTAAATTCGGCAATCAAAAGTTGATCATCACTTCGGATATGATGTGCGAAGACGAGCACTTTTCTACGACATATTATTCCCCTAAACAAATAGGCATCAAAGCAATGGCTTCCAACCTGTCTGATATTGCCGCCATGGGGGCAAGACCGCTTTACGCTATCGTCTCCATTTCTTTAAGTGATAAAACAACCGTGGAGGTTGTCGGGGAAATATACAGAGGTTTGTACCAGGCAACTGATGCGTATAACGTCGATATTATCGGTGGTGATACCACCCATGCTTCCATTCTGGTTATCAACATCACCTTGTTCGGAGAAACAGATAATGGAAAAATCATCACCAGGGCCGGAGCGCGGCCGGGAGATGTCATCAAAGTAACCGGCCCGCTGGGTGGTTCCGAAGCGGGACTCCGGCTCCTAAAGGACAAAGTGCGTGGATTTGAACGTGTAAAAAAACTGCACACCGAACCCTCCTGTCGTCTGGATATTTCCGATCAAATAGCCCATTATGCCACAGCCATGGCAGACATAAGCGACGGCCTGGCTTCGGATTTACGCAATATCTGCAAAAGCAGCGGTGTTGGTGCAATCATTAACCGGGAGGCCATTCCCGTTGCAGATGACGTCAAAAGAGCTGCGCTTCTTTTGGGAACATTGCCTGCCGATCTCGCCTTGTATGGCGGCGAAGATTATGAACTGCTCTATACCCTGCCGGAGAATTTTTCCGACCTGGTCCCGGGGGTACAGATCGGAAAAATCATTTCAAATGAAAAAATATATCTCGACAATAAAGGTGAAAGAACAGAACTAACCCAATTCGGTTTTGATCATTTTCTGTAATCACTTTCCCCAAGCTGATTTTATTCATTCGGGAGTAATTCAAAGTCGAAAAGCATGTCATCGCGAGGAGCGGAGCGACAAAGCGATCTTTATAAAACAGCA
>JAACEJ010000224.1 GCA_011682565.1 Actinomycetota bacterium
AACTTTTTCACGAATTTTGGTTCCTTGCCGACTAAAAAAGGGATGATTGTTTCCCGAGCTTCCGGCTTGCGATATATTTTGCAACGAATATTGATTGTTCACTTTAATTTTATCTGATTTAACAAAACAAAAAATACCACCGGATAACAATATAGCAACAAAAAGCCCTGAGAGAATTCTATTATTAAAGAGAGGTGAAAATCGAGTCAGAAGGGCCAGCAGCAATAAAGTCCACAAAGCGATACTCATTGCAGCAGGGCACAACCATAACAACGCAATTATGACACCGACCAGGAAAAGAGGAAGCAAAAAACGAATCAGAAAACCCCGACCTTTCTCTATAAAAATGTTTGCCTGCACCGCGCTCATACCAGGATGTTTGATTTTGTCAGTTTTATAGTGAGGGAGAGGAATTCTTTTTGGAGTTCCGTCAAATCATCAAATACATCCTGAAATACAGCCAAAAGTATTTTATTTGCAGTTTTTGGGTAATTCTGCCGCAAATGATTAAAATCCGTACCCAGGAGCGCAACAAGAGAACAATTTTCCAGAGCTTTCGCTGTTGATCTCCGCGGCTGCTCACCCAGCAACGCTGAATAACCGACCCATTTCCCCGGCCCGATGTATTGGATGCGTTCGGGAATTGCATTTTCAAATCTCTTAAAAAGACCAACAGACCCGGACTCGATAAAATACATGGCAACGGACGGGCTTGCCTCGGTATAAATTATTTCCTCGCTGCCGAATTGGCGAACATGGATAACGGACGCAAGTATTTTTTTCTCGTTCCCATCCAGACTTGCAAAGTGGGGGATTCGGTCGATCATTTCAATCTTCAAATCATCGTGCGGTTCGAAAAGTGTTTTTATTTTTTCTGGAAATATCAGCATTGTTTATCAGAACACATTTTTGCCTCATGTCGAAATCATCGACAAGTAATAAACACGTGTCGATATTTATCTATTTTATCGACACATCATACTTGTTTTACGATTACAAAATTGCTTATCATCAATTTTATTTTTTCACCAACCCCTTTAATATACAATTCTACGCAAAAACCCGCAAGATTTTTAATAGACCCTAACCCTTGATTTTGCAAGTTCTTTTCTATTGCTTTTAAGCCTGTATTCTTGTATCTTTAAAACATTTGTCACCAAATTTTCGATGATTGACCGGTTTTTTTCCTATCTGAACTGAAGCAAAGCTTTGTTAGATTTAATTATAGCCATTTTAATATGCTGATTACAAAACCTTTAATTTTACTCTTGTTTTGCGGGCTGTTTCTTGCGTCACTCTCTTTCGGGGAAGAGAACGAAGCGGAGAATAATGTCAAAACGCGAAAAGAACTGGAAAAAATCCGTCAGGATATTCAAAAATATGAAAACCAGCTATCGCAAAACAAAGCTAAAGAAACGTCTATAAGTAACCTGGTTAATGATCTGGATCGGGAAATTGACCTGACAACAAATTATTTACATAGTCTGCGCCGGGGTATCAGAAAAAGCGAACAACAGGTTAAAAACGACCAAAAGAATATCGCCAAAACCTCGGCCGAACTGGAAAAGCTGAAAGCACTTGTCAAAAAACGCCTGATTGCGTTTTACAAACATGGCCGCCTGAATGACATTGAATTATTGTTATCCCGCAAAAACTTCAGCCAAGTCAAAGTTTGGCTAAAATACGAAAAACTCGTGACCGAAAATGATCGCCGCACAATCAGGTCGCTCATAGAAAAAAATAACCATCTTGCCCGGCAGCAAGATCTGCTTAAATTAGAGATTTCAAAAAAAGCACAGGACCTTGAGGAACGGAAAAAAGAAGAACAGCGCTTGAAAAGAAGCCGCAAAAGAAGGCAGCAACTTTTAGTGTCCGTTCGCAAAGACAAGAATCTCCTTGAGCAACGGCTGGAGGAAATGAGGGAAGCGCAGCGGCAAATTCTTTCCTTCATCACCCGAAATGAAGAGCTTCGTTTGACGAAGGATATTCGTCAACCCGAAGGTATAAAAAAAGATTCACTCGCTGAGCAGCATAGAATAAAATTTGCTTCACTAAAGGGAAAATTGATATGGCCGGCAAAAGGAAAAATCGTCAGTCATTTTGGCCGTCACAAACATCCCATTTTGAAAACGATTACCGAGAATTTAGGCATCGAGATTAAAGCGCCGTTAGGAGCACCAGTCGTTGCTGTGGATGCCGGGCAGGTCGCAACGATCACCTGGCAGCGCGGCCAGGGAAACATTATAATCATCAGCCATGACGACGGATATTACACGGTTTACACACATCTGGCCGAAATTCGTGTTTCATTGCAGGAATTTGTAGATCAGGGACAGGTCATTGGAACGGTCGGCGACTCGGGTTCATTGAGCGGTCCGGTTCTTCATTTCCAAATCTGGAAAAACACACGAAATCTGAATCCTGAAGACTGGCTGGCCTGAATCTTTCAATTCATTGAACCGGATTTTGCATGAAATGAGTTTTGATAAAATCCTCGGTCAAAAAAGACCGAAAGAAATAGTACAAAAAGCGTTAAAGCACAACCGCCTCGCAAGCGGCTATTTGTTTTCGGGAGCGGAAGGTGCCGGAAAAGAGGCACTGGCCATCGAATTCGCCAAAGCTATATTTTGCACTTCCGAAAAGACAAAACCGTGCAATGCCTGTTCGGGCTGCCGGCGTGTTGGGAACTTTAATCATCCTGATTTAATTTTTATTTTTCCCAAACCCAAAACTGCATCGGTTGATAATGAACGCGAGATACTCGACAGTCTGAGCAAAAATCCGTATCTCAGAAAAAGACCATGGGCCTCGCCCGGTATCAGCATTAACCAGATACGAGAGTTGCGGCATGTAAGCACGCTGAAACCGATGGAAGGACACCGTGTCGTCATCATTGCAGAAGCAGACAAGATGACAGTGGAAGCCGAAAACGCTTTGCTTAAATTGCTGGAAGAACCACCGCCGTCCATGCACCTCGTTTTAACATCCGCAAGGCCAAATATACTCTTGCCAACGATTATCTCGCGTTGCCAGGAAATAAGATTCGGCCTGATTTCCGATCAGGAGATCGAAGAAACGCTGATCAGAGAAAAACAAATCAGTCCGGAACAGGCTCGGTTGATTTCCAAAATAAGCCAGGGCAGTTACCGGCGCGCGATGGAACTGGCTGAAGAAGACCTTGCCGGGAGAAGAGAAACAGCGGTTGAACTGGTGCGCGGATGCTTGCGCGACAATTTGTCGAAATTTTCTCTCATTGAAAAAACTATTGCGACTTACGACAAAAGGTCGGTCAAAGAGCTTCTCAGTCTCATGCTGATATGGTTTCGTGACGCGCTCATCCTGGCAAACGACGAAAACGAAAAAGATTCGCTGAAGGAAAATATCATCAACCTCGATCAACTGGAAACACTGCAAAAATTCGTTACAGCTTTTCGCCAAATAAATTTTGAGGAAATATTCTCCGAAATAGAAAAATCCATCGAACTCGTCGACCGGAATGTGCAGCTTAATTTGATTTTAATTGTATTATTTACCCGACTTGCAAAAATTATCAGTCATAAAGGATAAATATGCTTGTAGAAATTATATTCAAAGGTGAACGAAAACAAATATATGCCAACCCCCAGGAATTCCCTTTTCAGGTTGGAGACTATGCTATTGTTCAAGCGGAGAAGGGACTGGATTTGGGAATTGTAAATCAACGTGGCGCCATACTGAAAAAGAAAAAGCCTGATGGTGAAATCCTGAATATTATCCGAAAACCGACGCCGGACGATATACAAATTTACGAAGAAAATAAAAAGAAAGAATTTGAAGCATACCAGCTTTGCCGTCAGAAAATCGTTGACCATAATCTGGAAATGAAACTAGTCGACGTTGAATACCAGTTCGACGGCAATAAAATCACGTTTTACTTTACCGCGGATAAAAGAGTGGATTTCAGAGAGCTGGTCAAAGAACTGGCCGGTATTTACAAGGTGCGAATTGAACTGCGACAAATCGGCGTGCGCGATGAAGCCAAACGAATCGGCGGTTATGGCGTGTGCGGACGAAAATTGTGCTGCACCACTTTTCTCAGCGAGTTTGAACCGATTACCACGCAATGCGCAAAAGAGCAAAACTTGCCGCTGAATCCTCAAAAGTTATCCGGATTGTGTGGTCGCTTGCTCTGCTGCCTGATGTTTGAAAGAGAATTCTACCAGGAGCAAACGGATAAACTTCCGCCGTTGAACACAAAATATAAAACAGAAAAAGGCATCGCTGAAGTCGTCAGTCTCGATGTTTTCAATGAAATGGTAACGCTGAGATTTCCGGAATCCAAATACGAAAAAGTTACTTTGGAAGAGATTGAAAAGTGGGAGGTTGTTTCGTAAGTGATAGAATAATATATTATGCACCTGTAGAAAATTTGCTATTCATAATATATTTTAGAGTTTATATGCTATGAAAATTGAATTGAAAAATATTACTTTTAAATTAAAAAAAGAGTTGCCTAAACTAAAGTCACAATATAATGTGGCTGCTCTCGAAGTATTTGGCTCTTTTGTACGAAACGAACAAAATGCAAATAGCGATTTGGATGTTTTAGTTTCGTTTTCAAAAGCGCCTTCTTTATTCAAGTTTATTGAATTGGAAGATTATTTAAGCGAGCTACTTGGTGTAAAAGTTGATTTGGTGATGAAAAGTTCTTTAAAACCAAATATTGGACAGAAAATATTGGCTGAATCCCAATCGATAATATGAAAGAAAGAGACAGAATAATCATCGATTATTTGAATGATATTTTAGAATCGATTATTTATTTCTAATATTACAGGAGCATAAAGATGTCACAGTATATTCTTACCGGCTACGTTGAAAATGCGTTAGCAGGCGCAGAATATGATAAACTTGAAGATGGATCATTCTCCGGGCGTATTCCATCTTGTAAAGGAGTAATAGCTTTCGGAAAAACATTGCGTGACTGTGAAAATGAATTGCGCTCGACATTAGAAGATTGGTTGCTTGTAGGACTGAAATTAGGTCATCCTATTACTGTTATATCCGGATACAATTTGAATAAAGAACCTACTTATGAAGCAATGGCATCCCTGTAAACGTCGCATTTGCCAGGATTTTAGTTGGCTTTGGGTGTAAAAATATTTTGACAGTAAATAAGGACAATCAATATTGAACAGGAAAATTGATTTCTACGGCGAAGTTAAAGAAGAACTTGGTGTGATCATGGCATTTTCCAAAATCCATGAAGAAATAGGCTTCAGCAAACTTGTACCTTCTTCAGCAAAAGGTTTCGATATTGATTCCATAGAATACAATGGACATGATGTTACCGTTGAATTTGAATACTTGTCGGGTAATTTTCTTTCTCATGGCCACCAGAGCAAAATGGATGATAATCGAAAATACGTTGTCGTTTGCTGGGAAGATGATTGCGGTCTTCAATCCAAATTGAAGGAGGTGTATGGCAAGGAATTGTATGATCTTATAACGCTCCGAAAGTATATAAATATTAAGAAGGAGAATCCGCACTCAGTAAGATTGAAAGAGCCACAAGAACCAAAGTATGCTGTGATGGCTTATAATCCAAATATTGCTGGCGGTAAAGATTTTTCGGCCTGGGCATTCTCTCATTGTTACCGAATTGAAACCACAAAAAAGAATCCAAAATTTGCTCAGGATAATTTACCCCCAGGATCAAAGATTCTGTTTTATCAGAATGGATTTATAATTGGCGGCTTTACAGTTATACGCTATGAAATAATAAAAAGGCCAAGGGCCGAAAGAGAGTTGCGACTCTATAAAAAGTTAACCGATTATCCTGCCAGTTTATATACAGTAAGCATTGAGGAATACAAGGAAGGTTGGCTCAATGGCCATATTTTCTATACAGATTTTTTTGATATAAGAGATTTCAAAATCAGATTATCACATTTTGTTACAAAGAAAATGTCTTTTCATGGAAAAATTAATCTTACAAAAGAAGAATACAATCTGATCATTGGTCACTAAATATCATGTAAAATTTATTGAAATATACAGGAAACCAGCAATAGCTTCACTAAACCGTAATGGATATAACAATAAACATCAAATAATTGAAACCAGTTGGGAAAAACTATAATAATGAACACCAACCCCAAAAACTTTAAACGAATCCTCGTTACCAGCGCCCTGCCCTACGCGAACGGGCCTATTCATCTCGGTCATCTGGCGGGGGCGTATCTTCCCGCGGATATTTACGTCCGCTATCAGCGTTTAAAAAAACACGATGTTATTTACATTTGCGGCTCGGACGAGCACGGCGTGCCGATTACTATTGCAGCGGAGAAAAAAGGCATTTCCCCGCA
>JAACEJ010000225.1 GCA_011682565.1 Actinomycetota bacterium
CGAAAAAACGACGTGAATCGATCAAAATCTATTCCGAAGCAGGACGTGACGATTTGGCCGGAAAAGAGCAGCGGGAGCTTGATGTTATTCAGAGTTATTTACCGCAGCAACTCTCGGCAGAAGAAATCGAAAAGATTGTCGATGAAGCCATTGAAGAGACGGGAGCGCAGTCCATGAAAGATATGGGAAGACTGATGGGTGCTATTATGCCCTCAGTCAAAGGCCGTGCCGACGGAAAGCAAATAAATGAAATGATACGGCAGAAACTCGGTTAACTGCGTTTTTAATATCAGAATTGCCGAAAGTGGATAGAGAATGGTTGCACCAAACTTTATTCACTTTTTTCATTTAAAGACGAAAATATTATGAAAAAGGATCTTTAGCATGGCCAAAGTTGATCTTGTTATCATTATCGGTCTGATCTTTTTTGTGTATTGGGGGCTGAGAAAAGGTTTCAAAGCCGAAATGCTCGGGTTTACCGGCTGGATTATTGCTCTTTTAATCGGGCTGGCTCTGGCTGACAAAGCCTCATCGCTTTTGGGTAACAAAATACCATCTATTCAAAAAGTGAGTTGGATACTTGCTTTTTTTGCCATCATCATCTTGGTCAGATTATTTCTTCTTCTTATTTTTCAAAGAAAAGCAAAATCTGAAACCGCGAGTCCTCCATCAAAACTGGATAGATTTGGTGGTGCTGTTTTGGGGTTTTTGGAAGGTGCTTTCGTCATTAGTGTTTTGCTGATAGCTATCGCGATTCTTCCGATAAAAGGAAATTTAAAACAGTACGAGAATCGTTCTTTGCTTTATCCGCACTTGAAAGATTTTTCTGTTTACATTGTTGAAACAGTAGCAAAATACGTCCCCCTGACACAAAAGGGCGTTGATATGGTTTTGCAAAAGTTTGAAAAAGAAAAGCAGAATATACCCACTTCAAAGGATGAACTCGACAAAATGGCTGCTGACAAAGTGACCGAATCAATACAAAATGCCGGTGATAAACTGACAAAGGAAGAAATCCGGAAAATACTATTAAACGATAAAAGCCAACGTGAAAAGGATGAACGCGGCCCTCGGAGATAAGCGGATTGGAAGTTGTTTTACAAACTCTTGAATTTGATCGCATTCGCGCAAGATTATCTGCTTTTGCAGCTTCTCCTCTTGGAGAAGAACTGGCCGGACTTGTGCGGCCCATAAATGATGCTGCCCACCTCGAAGAAACGCTTACTCAAACGACCGAGCTTCGCAATCTTGTGGATTTTGATCAAACCGTCCCCATGGACGGAATTTCTGATATTCGACCGTCTTTGAAAAAAGCCAAAATAACGGGCAGCATGTTAAATGCTTTTCAATTATCGACGGTTGCAGAGACACTCGCCGTTGTCCGGCGTTTGCAAAAATATTTTTCCTCCCGTAAAGAAAAAATTCCCACCCTGAACAAACTCACTGCACAACTTGTTTCCGTGAAAGAGGTTGAAAACGAAATCACGCGTTGTATTGATACAGCGACCGGGGAAGTGAAAGATAATGCCAGCCCGGCGCTGGCACGCATTCGAAAGCAGCTTGCCCGCGCACAGGTTTCCGCGCGGCGTAAAATTGATTCGCTGTTGAAAAATTTCGCTGAACGCGGTATGCTGCAGGAGAACGTTATTTCGGTACGTGACGGGCGGCTGGTTTTGATGGTCAAGGATGAATTCAAACGCAAAGTCCGTGGACTGGTGCATGATCGTTCTTCCAGCGGCTCCAGCCTTTTTATCGAACCGCTCGAAACTCTGGAGGATAATAATCGAATCCGTGAGCTGCTTGCCGAAGAAGAAAAAGAGATCGAGGTCGTTTTACTTTCGTTAACTGATTTGATTCGGGAGCACTTGGACACGGTTTCGCTTGATATTGATGTGCTTGGCAGGTTGGATTTATTGTACGCAAAAGCAGGGTTTTCAAAGGCCCTGAACGCCAACCAACCGGAGCTTGTCGACGGGAACCTGATATCGATTCAGCAAGGCCGGCATCCACTATTGCTGCTTCGCATGGGTGAAAAAAATGTTGTCCCCCTTGATCTCAAACTCGGCAACGATTTTCGTACATGTATTATTAGCGGCCCCAACGCCGGTGGTAAGACAGTGGCTTTGAAAACTATTGGGCTTTTAGCGATGATGGTGCAAAGCGGATTGCATGTTCCTGTTTTGCCGCATTCCAGATTCGGTAAAATCGACAGAATTTTTGCAAGCATCGGCGACCAGCAATCAATCGAGAATGATCTCTCTACTTTTTCTTCCCATTTGGGAGGGCTAAAAGATATTGCAGAAAATGCTACATCTCAAAGCCTGGTTTTGATTGATGAAATTGGTTCCGGCACTGACCCTGAAGAAGGGACAGCGCTGGCCATGGCGCTTTTGGAGCGGTTGACCGCTAAAAAATGTTTGACCGTCGTGACGACCCATCAGAGCGCGCTCAAGGCTTTTGCCTATCAAACGGATGGCGTAGAAAATGCCTCCATGGAATTTGATGTCAGAACTCTGCAGCCGACCTACCATTTTCGCATCGGTGTTCCCGGATCGAGTTATGCTTTTGAAATTGCCCAGCGGATGGGTCTGCCGAAAGAGATGAACGAGCGTGCACGCGAATTGGTCGGTTCGCAAAAGGACAAGCTAGAGGGCCTGATCATCGAACTGGAAAACCGCGTCCGGCATTTCAGGGAACTGGAGCAAAAGGCCAATGTCAAAGAAACGGAATTGCGCGGCCTGACCAAACTTTACCGGGAAATGAAGGAGGAACTCGATAGAAAAGAGAAAAAGATAAAGCGCGAGGCGGCACGGGAGGCTGAGAGAATCATCAGCGAGGCGAATGCTTTGGTTGAGCGCACAATCCGGGAAATCAGGGAATCCAATGCTGCCCGCGAAAAAATCAAAGAGGCACGCCGGAACATTGACAGGGAAAGAAAGAAAATTCAAATCATCAAGCAGGATGTTGAACCGGTGGAAGTTGTGATCAGCACCACACCGATCGTGAAAGGTGATCATGTGCGCTGGGAAAAGGCCGGGACAAAAGGCCAGGTGGTTTCTGATAAAGACAAACATGGCAGGGTGTATTTGCAAGCCAATGGCGCCAAGGTTCGCGTTCCCATCGGCGAATTGACAAAAATTTCAAATCCTCCCAAAGCGGCAAATCGAGTTGTGCGTGTGCAGATGGATCGTCAACAGATCAAATCAAGTGAATTGGACCTGCGCGGTTTGCGCGCCGAGGAAGCTCAGGAAAAAGTAGATCGGTTTTTAGACGAGGCGATTTTGGCCGGATTTCAACAAGTTCGTGTCATCCATGGCAAAGGCACGGGCAGGCTGCGGTCACAAATCGGCGATTTTTTGCGGCGTCACCCTCAGGTAAAAAGCACCAGGCTGGGAAATTGGAATGAAGGTGATTCCGGTGTAACGGTTGTAGAGTTTAAAGAGCAATGAACGGAAACATCGACAGTGAGGCACAGATGAAAAAAGTTGCAATAGAGGCAGCGCGTGAGGCGGGAAAAATTCTAATGGCTCACCTGGGAAAATTGAATTCCAAACAAATCGATAACAAGCAACAATTCGATTTTGTTACAGTTGTCGACAAGCAATCCGAAAAAAAGATTATCGACATCATTAAAGCAGTCTATCCTGCCCATCGTTTTTACGCGGAAGAATCACAAAAGGATGAGCAGGGCGGATACCGCTGGATTATCGATCCACTGGACGGCACCACAAATTACATACACGGGTATCCTGTTTTTTCGGTTTCCATAGGGTTGGAATACGAAGGAGAAATCATTCTGGGTGTTGTTTTTGATCCGACGCGGGATGAACTTTTTGTTGCGGAAAAAGGCAGGGGAGCAACACTGAACGATAAACCCATTCATGTTTCTTCAATCGGGATGCCAAAAGTCAGTTTGCTGACCACGGGTTTTCCTTTTCGCTCAAAAAAGTATATTGATCATTATCAGCAATCATTTAAAGATTTGTTTTCCAAAATGAGCGGCATTCGCCGGTGCGGTTCCGTTGCCCTGGATTTTTGTTACCTGGCGGCAGGTCGATGTGACGGTTTCTGGGAAATCGGTTTGTCTCCCTGGGATGTTGCCGCCGGATATTTGATCATCAAAGAGGCCGGCGGAATGATTACTGATTTTGCCGGGGGAGATCATGCTGTCTGGAGTGGCAATGTCGTCGCCTCCAATGGAAAGTTGCAGGATGAAATAATCAAAATCGTTCAGAAAGCTTTTGCCGGCCAGATTGAAAAGTAACGCCGACAAAGAGTGGACTTTTTTCCGTATCATGCAAGTGCTTGTTCTGGCTTTGGTTTTGCTTGCTCTTTCCCTGTATGGGAAATATTTTGATCCGACAATTACCCTGCAAATGTGTTTGCAAAATCCGCAAAAATATGACGGGGCGCTCATAGAGATTGGTACCGAGACAACGGTGCGGGAAATATTGGCCGATGGATTTACGATTGAACAAATGGGAAAAGTTGTTAAAGTTGTGGGTAAGACGGATAATATTTTTCCTAATGAATTTGTGAGTCTCCAGGTCGTCTTTCACAAGGGGCCGTGGCTTGAACTGAAGAAAAGCCATATTGCAAAATATCGAAGAGTAAAGATTGCGGTATCCGTAATCCCCGTGCTGTTCGTTTTTGTCCTCTTTTTTCGTGAATACAAATTTCGTTTCCGGAAATTCAAGTTTGTCGAGCGCCGCTCATGCCGGACCTGATCACCCACACTGCTGCCGCTTATTTTGTCATGCGACCGGGAAAATTTGCTCGTTTCCGAGTCGCTTTTTATGTGGGAACGATTTTACCGGATATTTTATCCCGGCCGTTTTATATTCTCAAACCCGAACTATACCGCTATACCATTGCCGTTCATACGCCGATTTTTATCATTCTGTTTTGTTTTCTTTTTGCGGAATTTTTCGATCGGGAAATCAGAAAAGATGTTTGCAATTTTCTTTTGCTGGGTGCAGCGTTGCATTTTTTTCTCGATTTGTTCCAGCGGCATTTACTGACCGGATATTTATGGTTCTTTCCGTTTTCGTGGAAGTCTTTTGAAATCGGATTATACTGGCCGGAAACGCCATTGTATTTTATTCCTCTATGGGTAGGACTCATTTTCGTTATCGAAAGTGTGCGCTATTTTCGGCAACGACGTGGTTTTGAGAAACACACCGGTTCACGTGGCTGATGCAATCGATGCATTCCAAATCGCTTAATTGGCTGTAACCCTTTTGTTTATTATTGCAAGTAATCTCACAGCATTTTTTTTCTTCTTTTGTGCCCGCTTTGCGACTTCTTTGGCTGCTTTTAGTGCAATGGCTTTTTCACACTCGATCTTGGCTGCCTGATATTTTTCCATCTTTGCATAACATTGCCCCAGTTTGTAATGCAACAGGATTTCGTTGTAATGATTGTTGAAAGACCGGGATGTAACCGAATCGAGAATTTTATGATATGTTTGGGATGCATTTTCATAATTGCCATTGCGAAACTGAGCATCCCCAAGAGGCCAGAGGAAAAATCGGCTGTCCGGGAAACGTGCCAATCCCGCTTGAGCGCATTCAATCGCTTTTCGGTATTTTTTTTCCTCAATATAAATCCAGGCCAGGTTTGACAGAGCCGCCCATCTGGAATAAATGCCGCATTCACTTACTCGTTCGATTTTATCCAGTCCCTCTTTTCTTCTGTCCGGGAAAAATGGGAGCCAGGAGAATTTTTTAGTTAACCGACTGCGCCAATATTGATAGCTGCCGATGCCGAGATAAGCGTCGCAAAATGTCGAATCTATCTTGGTCACCTTTTTTAATTCTTTTATAGAAATAATAGCTGTTCGGATAGCCGCCGGATATTTTTTATCACGAGCAAGTTGAAAACTTTTATAGGCAAGCGCACTGCCATAGAAAAATTGCAGATTCGCATCTGATTTGTTTTTCTCTGATTCATGGCGCGCGATTTTAATGGCATTATCAATTTCATCATAAAAATTTGCTTCCCATTCCTTTGTCTCAAAATCCATCATCATAGATTGCCACAAAGCGGCGAGAAAAAATGAACCCGCCGGTGATGAAGGGTATGATGTTTTTAGCGTTGTGAAATATTCTATCGCTTTTTCATATTTTTCGCTGATGCTGAGATCAATTCCCATGCGGATTTCGTCAAGAGACGGTCGTGCGAAGCTTTTGCCCGAAAGGTGGGACGCCGTAACGAAAATAATTAAAAATGCCAGGCGAAAATATCTGTTCATATTTGCCTTTTATAAAAAAAAAGCCTGTCACAAAAGTGACAGGCTAAAGAAAATAAAATTATTGTATTATTTTTATTCTAAAAT
>JAACEJ010000226.1 GCA_011682565.1 Actinomycetota bacterium
CTTCTTTAAAAGGAACCTGATCACTTTTACCGTAGACTTCGGATGTAGAAGTGATCAATACTTTGGAAAGATAGCGGTTGGCAAGGCGCAGCACGATGTCGGTCCCTAAAATATTTCTCTCGATTGTGGCCACCGGGCTGTGTACAATAAGTTCCACACCAACGGCCGCGGCCAGATGATAAATCACGTCTGTTTCACTGACCAAACGATCCATCACGGTCTCGTTCATAATCGTTTCGACTGCTAAATGGAAACCGGGATTATCACGCAGATGTTGTATATTTTCGAGTTTTCCCGTGGATAAATCATCGATAACCCACACTTCGTCGCCACGATCTAACAGATATTCCGATAAATGCGAACCAATAAACCCCGCACCACCTGTGATTAATATTCTCACACGAACCTCCTGTTTTAAAATACTATAGATTGATCAAAACAATTTTCAAGATCATTTCTTATTTCCCCCGCCTGCCGATGAGGACAAGGATTGTAATTAAAGTGTAAATGATAACCGCCTGAATGAGAATGATCCAGCTTCCAACCAGGGAAATATAGGGCAAAAGCATCGCAGCAGCACCAACGCCAAAACTTACCAGATAAATGAAAATCACTGCCTGGCGATGTCCCATTCCCAACGCCAAAAGTCGATGAGAGAAATGAGATTTATCCCCCAGAAACAATGGCCGGTGTTCCCGCAACCGGATAAACATTACGGAAAAAGTGTCATACAGCGGAACACTTAATACAAGAACAGGTATTGCGACCGGTAAAAGCGAAGCACTGGATCGGACAACGTACGATCCCATAACCGTAAGCACACCAAACATATAACCCAGAAAAAGGCTGCCGCTGTCGCCCATAAATAATTCTGACGGATGAAAATTGTAAATTAAAAATCCGAGGCAGGCGCCTGCAAGTGCGGCCAGGATAAAAGCAAAAAAGATTTGTCCCTGCAAAACAGCAATGCCAAAAAATATCAGCGCAGAAATGATAGAGACCCCGGCAGTCAATCCATCCAGATTGTCCAGTAAGTTAAAACTGTTACTGAGGCCAACAATCCAGATAACGGTTATGATAATATCCCAAGTATTATTCGGCATAAAAGAAATACGGATACCAGCCAAAGCCACCAATGTTGCGATGAGGAATTGAGCCAGAAATTTTATTTTATACGAGATTCTGTTTTTGAAAATATCATCAACAAGGCCGAGCAAATGAAACCCAAAGCCTCCGGCAAGGATCAAAAGAAGCTTTGGCAGAACGAGGTTCAATAGCGGAAAAATCCTGACGATCGGACGGAAATGAAGCTGCACCCAGGGTGTCCTGACCAAAAGATAAAAGCCAATCAGGTTACCGACGACGACCAGAAAAAACGCCGTGAAAATCGACACACCGCCCATCAGCGGTTTGGGTGTATGATGGACTTTTCGCTCCCCGGGATTGTCGACGATATTCCATTTCAGCGCAAAGCGAATTAAAAACGGAATTAAAGCCAGGGAGATTAAAAAGGCCTCGGTAAAAACGAGGGCATATAATAAATTTCTCATCACTTTAAAGTTCCAAAAGTATTTTTTCCAGTTCCAATGCTTTTTGCCGTCGGGAAAATTTTTGCTTCACATATTCTCTGCCCGCTTTTCCCATTTTTCGGCAAAGGGTCGGCGAATTTTTCAAACGAAGGATTGCCTTTTCCATTTGCTGCGTATTTTCCGGTTCCACATAAATACCGCCCTCCGACTCTTCAAGAACACGTCTTGCTTCTCCATCCACACTGAGGATGACCGGTCGTTCGCACGCCATGCAATCGAACATTTTAGAGGGCAGCGCCCCCAGGAAAAGAGGATTTTTTTTCAACGGGACCAGACAGCAATCCGCAGCAGAAATATATTGCGGGATAATCTCCCTCGGCACTTGCCCTAAAAGAAACAAGTTATGCAATTCTTTTCTTTCCTGCAACAGTTTAACTTTTTCTTTTTGTGGACCTTCCCCAATAAAAACGAACCGGATTCCCGAATGCGCTTTGCAATTTTCAACCAATTGACAGAGTTGATCCATCCCCTGAGCGATTCCTATAATGCCGGCATAAACAACAACAAAAGTATCGTTCCAGTCCATTTCCTGTCTTTTTTTAACGCCCCGATAATAGAACAATTCCGTGTTCGTTCCGTTCAGTACCTGTCTGACTTTTGCACTATAGCTCCTTGCCGAAAGGTGCCGATAAATTCCTTTTGTAACGGCAATAAGAAAATCGGCCTTTTTATAATAAACATTTTCCAATCGTTCGGCCCAGCGGATAAATGTTTTGTTCGACAATTCGCCCAGTTCAACCGCAGACTGTGGCCAGAGATCGCGAACTTCGAATACAAACCTGGCGCTTTTCAGTCGGCTTAACAGTAAACCGGTAACACCAACGAAAAACGGTGGAGACGTTGCATAGACAATGTCAAACTTTCCCCGCAAAAACAAACCTGCAATAAAAGATGTGGACATGAAACTGAGATAAAAGCCCATGCGCGTAAGAAAAGTTTTGTTCGGTCGTGCATAAACCCAGGTGCGGATGATATCCACGCCTTCGACCCGATCATGCTCGATGAATCTGCCCCTGTATTTTTCCGGGATAATACCTTTGGGATGGTTCGGGAATTCCGTCAGAACCGTAACCTGATGTCCCTGGCGGACAAGGTTAGACGCCATCTCAATCGCACGCGTCTGCGTGGCGCCGATTTCCGGAGGGAAATACTGGCTGATATATAAAATTCTCATTCGCTATTTTCTGTACACTTTAGCCGACATCCAGATTGCTTCGCTTCGCTCGCAATGACATTTTGGGACTTTTTACGAGTTGCTCATTTATTTCTCCAACAGATTCTCCTAAATATATAAAAATATAAATTATCTGCAAGAACTACAATTTCTAATTCTCAACCATTTGTAACGATTTGTCCCTGATCACCAAAACTCGAGATTTATTGTTTTACCCGTAATAACACTACAGCGCAAGATCACCAAATTTCATTAGTTTTTTCCCCGGTGTGAAACATAAGCGACATGATTTCTTTTTTGATAATATCGCACAAGGCTTATTGCCCGCGCGACATCAAACGGTTCCATTGGCAACACTGCTTTCATGAGCAAAGTCGCTCAAGGTAACGTCAGAGCCGGAGTTTTTTTAAACTTGTGTCTTATTCTGGTCAGGAACAATTGCGCAATAAAAACAAATGTCATCTAACGGTTTTTGTCCTTATGCTCATTTACAAATAGGCGTAGAAAGCTCACGTCACTTTCATCAAGCCTTTTGCCCCGGATGATGAGTGGAAATTTCAAAAATTCCTTCTCTTTTCTCTCTCATCTACCTCTCGAGGTATAATAAGAAATTATTCTTAATGGCGTAATAGTAAAGTTGCGCTGTAGTGTTAGTCACTTGCCTAAAAGTTAAACCTGTTGTACCACCCCATTTTTTCATTTACATCCCAAGTGTCATAGTCGCTAAGATATGATGAATACCAGATTTTTATTTCTGCTTGATAAATATTCATATAATCAATATCTTGCTGTGAATCGAATTTGGAGGATGGAAATGATAAAATACCGCAATAAAAGTCCTGAAGAAGTGATAAGAATGGTAACCACAGAAATAATTTCCAGAGCAATAAAACTGGGAAAAAAGAAGAACCGCACTATTTACATCAGCAAAACCAGCGGTGGCAAAGGTGTGGATGTTAACACATTAAATCCCAAAATCGCTGAAGGCCGGGAAAATCTGCAAAATTTTTTCAAACCCATTAAAAGGCATTACACCGTCCGTGGCTTGGGAAAGCCGGAAGAAAAAGATGCCATCAATTGGCGCAAAGTAAATGTACCCACATGGCGAAGGATCCTGTTGTTGATCCAGATTGGTATTTCATTTGTGCTGAAAGGCACACCGGCGAAAATCAAATTTTTTCGCTGGATGGGTGTTCATATTGGCAAAAACACTGAAATTATGCAGCTCGTGTGGATCGATCATTTTCGACCGGAACTCGTATTTATCGGCGACGATACACTCATTGGAGCGTACAGCCGAATTACAGTACACGCGTATGAAGGCGCAGGACGTTTCCGCTATGGTCTTGTAGAAATCGGCTCCAATTGCACAATTGGCGCCGGCACGGGAATGGGAACCATTAGAATTGAGGACAATGTCCGAACGCTGCCCGGGACGACACTCTCGCCTTATCTGTTAAGAGTCAAAGAAGGCTCGGTTGTTGGTTGGAATCCGCCGGATGTCAGAGTGATAGAGAAATAAATTACCCCGGAGAACGGGAGACGGGAAAGCGCAGCAAATTGCTTATCGAACAGCGCGAAATCCTCGACCAGCCATATTTTAAGAATTTCTGTTAATAAGATCAAAAATATTATCGGGTAAAGACAGACGCTTACAGCCACCAGAGAAGGAGTTTTTGTGAACACTGACAGTTTAAAATTATTCTCACCATCGGAAAACGTACAAAAAGGGTCAAAGGAGGCTAAAACAGACCTGGCCAACACCTGGAATCTTGAAGACATTTATCCATCGGATAATGCCTGGATAAAAGCTAAAACCGAGTTTAACAGCAAATCGCACGATATTCTCAAGTTTAAGGACAAATTAGGCCAATCCGCTGCTTTGCTTTTCGAATGCCTCAATTTGAATAGTGAGTTTTCAAAACAATTAGACCGGCTTCACAGTTATGCTTCCATGAGATTCGACCAGAACACCGGCGAAGCAAAGTACCTTTCTTTCAGCGAAGAAATGGAGCATCTTGCGATAGATTATCAATCCATGGTTTCTTTCATCGAGCCGGAAATTCTGGCCATCGACGAAAAAATAATCTTTTCTTTTTTACAGCAGGATTCACGGCTCAAAGTATACGGATTTTTCCTGCAAGATTTATTGCGAAAGAAAAAACATACCTTGTCTGAGAACGAAGAAAAAATTCTTGCACAGGCTGAAATGATGGCCACAGGACCATACACCATTTTCAGCGTATTCAGTAACGCTGAATTGCCTTATCCAAAGTTGAAATTGAGCAGCGGCAAAACAGTTCTGCTCAATAAATCCGGGTACAGTCAGTATCGTGCGGTTGCTGATCGAAAGGATCGTAAACGCGTGTTTGACGCATTTTTCGGCAAGCTCGCAACATTCCAATCGACATTCGGCACCCAACTTTATGCAAATATAAAAAAGGATATTTTCTATTCCAGGTCAAGGGGATATAAATCAAGCCTCGAGCGCGCCCTTTTTCGAAATACTATCCCAAAAGAGGTCTATTATTCTCTCATAGATAATGTAAATTCACATCTCTCCACATTTCACCGCTATCTAAATCTGAAAAAGAGATTATTGAATGTCGACACGCTGCATTATTACGACACTTATGCACCGGTCGTAAAGGGATTGGATTTAAACTATTCGATTGAGGAAGCAAAAGAACTTGTTATTGACTCGCTTGCTCCTTTGGGAAAGAAATATGTGAAAATAGCCAAACAAGGAATGTATAACCGCTGGATAGACGTTTACCCCACAACCGGAAAACGCTCAGGCGCATATTCCAATGGCAGTGTTTATGACGTGCATCCTTTTATTTTGATGAACTTTAATGGTCTTTTTGAAGATGTGAGTACGCTGGCGCACGAATTGGGACATGCCATGCACAGCTATTTTTCCAACAAGACGCAACCTTATCCGATGGCCGGTTACGCTATTTTTGTTGCAGAAGTCGCATCAACTTTTAATGAGATGCTTCTCATCAACAACCAATCGAGCCTGCTTAAAGACGATGAAACACGGCTTTCATTATTGATGAATTATCTCGATCGATTTAAAGGAACCGTTTTCCGGCAAACACAATTTGCTGAATATGAATTACAAATTCACAACATTGCCGAGCGCGGAAAAGCCCTGACCGGAGAAACATTGACAAAGGTTTATGCTAATCTTGTGAAAAAGTATTATGGTTCAAATGAAGGCGTTTGCAGCATAGATGATCGCTATACCGTAGAGTGGGCTTTTATTCCCCATTTCTACTATAACTTTTATGTCTATCAATATGCCACTTCTTTTGCGGCTTCTACTTTTTTGGTAGAAAAATTACTGCGCGGAGAGAAACAGATCATTGAACAATATTTGAAATTTCTTTCTTCCGGTGGGTCGGACTATCCGATCAATTTGTTGAAAAATGTTGGCGTCGATATGACATCTGAAGAACCATTCGCAACAACAATTAAAGTGATGGAACGAACCATGGATGAGATTGAAAGTATTTTGGAAAAGAGAGAGAAAGCGGGCGGTTGATGGTTGATGGTTGATGGTTGATG
>JAACEJ010000227.1 GCA_011682565.1 Actinomycetota bacterium
AATTATATTTAAAGCTAAATCAGCAGGAAAAAAATATTCAAGGAAAACAGATTTGCAGGGAAAAGAATTAGCGCATCACATTGCTCAGCTTATTTTAGATAAAAAAGGCTACGATGTGGTCATTTTGGATTTGCAGGGTTTGACTTTTATTACGGATTATTTTGTCATCTGCTCCGTTGACAGCGATGTACAGGCAAAAGCGATCATTGGACATGTTAAAGATGATCTGATTTATGAGACCATCAAACCCTGGCACACAGAAGGCACGTCATCTTCAAACTGGATACTCATGGACTTTGTCGATGTCGTAGTACATGTTTTTCACCCCGAGACACGCGAGTTCTACAGTCTGGAAAGATTATGGGGAGATGCACCGGTAACAGAAATAAAGGATGAGGATGAGAGCACAGGAATACATCAGAGGGGGCATTAAAAAGGCGTTGGAAAAAGCAGGATTCGATGCACACGACGAAAAGCTGCTTAATCTGGAAAAACCCAAACAGGAAGGATTCGGCGATATCGCCTCACCTGTTGCCATGAATCTTGCTAAAATCGCCGGGCAGGCGCCGCGAAAAATCGCCGAAAGTATAATCGAGCATTTTGAGATCGATCCGTTTTATCTGGATAAAATAGAAATCGCCGGACCGGGATTTCTCAACTTTTTTCTCGCAGAAAACAGTCTGCAACAATCGGTGCTGGACATCCTTGTCGAAGCGGATGCCTACGGTTCGAGCAACCGGGGAAACGGAGAGAAAATACAATTTGAGTTTGTGAGCGCCAACCCGACCGGGCCGTTGAATATTGTCAGTGCCCGCGCTGCCGCGGTCGGTGATGTGCTGGCTGCGCTTTCGAACGCTGCCGGCTACAAAGCCCAGCGGGAGTTTTATGTTAACGATGCAGGGCGACAAATTAAATTGCTGGGGGCATCCCTGAGTGCCAGATACATGACGGAACTGGGCAAGTCGGAGCCGGTACCGGAAGAAGGGTATCACGGTGAGTACTTGATCGATCTGGCAAAAGAAATTATAGCCGCAGAGGGGGAAAAGTACGCTGCCCTGGATATTTCAGAACGGCAAAAACTGTTCAGCCAAAAGGCTTTGCAATATATGTTTCGCAGGCAAAAGAACAGTTTGGAGAAATACCGACTGAAATTTGATAACTGGTTTCACGAGAGTACCATCCGTGCGGAAAAGGCGCATTTAAAAATTCTGAATATTTTTAAGCAAAGTAACCTCAGCTACGAGCAGGATGGGGCCGTCTGGTTCAAGTCTTCCGAATTTGGCGATGAAAAAGACCGTGTCCTCATCACCGGCGAAGGCGAGCCGACTTATTTTCTCATTGACATCGCTTATCACGAAACAAAATATGCGCGGGGATTTACCCAGGTGCACGACTTGTGGGGACCCGATCACCATGGCTACATTGCCAGGATGAGTGCCGCCATGCAGGCGCTCGGTCACCCGGCGGACAGTTTTCACGTATGGATTATCCAGCAGGTCAATCTGCTTCGCGGTGGTGAAATAATTAAAATGTCGAAACGCGCGGGCAAAATCATCGAAATGGACGAGCTGCTCGATGAGGTTGGCGTGGATGCTGCGCGCTATTTTTTCATCGATCGCCGTATGTCGCAGCCGCTGGATTTTGATATCGAACTGGCAAAAAAGAAATCCGATGAAAATCCGGTTTACTATGTGCAATATGCGCATGCGCGAATCAGCAATATTCTTCGTCATGCCCGCGAGAACGGCATTGAAATTCCGCTCAGCGCATCTACGGCTCTGCTGAATGAAAAACAGGAAATGGCTGTGGTCAAAAAGCTTATTGATTTTCCGGAAGTCATTTCCAAGGCCGCACAGTTCCTGGAGCCGCACCGTCTTACCACTTTTCTGCACGAGTTGGCGACAATTTTTCATCGCTTTTATCATGATCATCGTGTGGTAACGGAAAACCGCGAACTCACGCTCGCACGTCTGATGCTTTGCAAGGCAACGCAGCAGGTTTTGGCGAACGGCTTGAAACTGCTGGGAATTACAGCCCCGAAAAACATGTAATTGGAAAGGTTTTAATATGAGTGTACTTGTAGTAGGATCCGTAGCTTATGATTCGGTGGAAACACCTTTTGCCAAAATCGACGAGGCACTTGGCGGATCGGCAACTTTTTTTTCTTCTGTGGCCAGTTTTTTCACCACGGTTAATCTTGTAGCTGTTGTCGGCGATGATTTTCGCCACGATGACATCCAATTCCTGCGCGAAAAAAGTGTCGATTTGGATGGTCTGCAAACAGAACCCGGGAAAACTTTTCGCTGGAAAGGCAAATACCTGGAAAATATGAATGACCGCGAAACCATATACACACACCTGAATGTTTTTGAAAAATTCGACCCCGTCTTGCCGGAAAAATACAAGGACAGCGAATTCGTTTTTCTGGCCAACATCGGCCCGGAGCTGCAATATAACGTTATAGAGCAGGTCAATCAGCCAAAATTTGTTGCGATGGACACAATGAATTTTTGGATCACAGGGGCGCTTGATGCTCTGAAAAAAACACTATCGCGGGTGGATGCGCTGGTCATCAACGACTCGGAAGTGCAGTTGCTTTCCGGGGAAAATAATATTTACAAAGGTGCGCGCATCATCCAGGAGATGGGGCCTGAAACGCTCATCATTAAAAAAGGCGAGCATGGCGCAATTCTTATACACAAGAATTCTTATTTTTCATGTCCCGCCTACCCGGTTGAAAACCTGTATGATCCCACCGGTGCGGGCGACACTTTTGCCGGCGGCTTGATGGGCTACCTGGCGATGAAGGGCGAAATCACAAATGATAATCTTCGCCGCGGCATTGTGGTTGCCAGCGCACTGGCATCTTTTTGTGTCGAAGGATTCAGCGTGAATCGGTTGAAAGAAATATCTGCGGAAAACATAAAATCCAGAATCCAAAAGCTGCTCGATTTACTCCGTGTCGATCAGGATGATGAATGGATACAGGTATGAATGTGATAACAAAAGAAATTGCTGTTTCCACCGGCGGTAATACGGATATTATTGATATCACAAAAGAGGCTTCGGCACTCGTAAGTAAAAGCGGTATTCAAAATGGAACGATTACACTTTTCGTCCCCGGTTCCACCGCCGGGCTTACGACTATAGAATATGAACCCGGGCTGATAAAAGATTTACCCGAAACGTTTGAAGAAATTGCCCCTTCTGCAAAACGGTACCATCACGATGACACGTGGGGGGACGGCAACGGGCACGCGCATGTGCGTGCGGCTTTGCTCGGCCCTTCGTTGACCGTGCCGTTTGTCCGGGGAAAGTTGACGCTGGGCACATGGCAGCAGATCGTTCTTATTGATTTTGATAATCGTTCCCGGCAAAGGCGTATCGTCGTGCAAATTATGGGAGATTAATGATCTCCATTAATGACATTTCCTTTGAATATCCCATCACAGACGAAAAAACGCGTACGGTTTTAAAAAATATCTCACTTGAAATTAAAGCGGGCGAATCCATTACGGTGATGGGACCAAACGGTTCGGGAAAAACAACTTTTGCCCGTTGTCTGAACGGACTGTTGGTGCCTTCCAAAGGAAAAGTCGTCGTCGATGGTTTGCCGACCGACGAACCGACAAATCTGACCGAAATCCGCAGACGCGTGGGTATGGTTTTTCAGAATCCGGACAATCAGATCGTTTCTGCCACAGTTGAACGGGAAATTGCGTTCGGCCTCGAAAATCTCGGTAAACCATACGATGAAATGCACCGCATTGTCGATGAGGAGCTGGAGAAATTTAATTTGCAACAGTACCGCAAAAAGGCGCCGCACTACCTTTCCGGCGGTGAGAAACAAAAACTGGCCATGGCCGCAGTTTTGGCAATGAGACCTTCCTACCTGATCCTTGACGAACCGACATCACTGCTGGATCCCCAAAGCCGAAAAGATATTTTGCAGCTTGTACGGCAGTTTCATTCCGCAGAAAATGATCATTCTCATATCACAACAATTTTCATTACCCAATTTGCCGAGGAGGCCCTTTCGGCTGATCGCCTTATTATCTTTTATGACGGGCGCATCTTTATGGATGGAGCACCGGAAAAGGTTTTTTCAAATATAAAACCTCTTTTAGAAATTGGTCTTGAACCTCCCGTTAAAATTCTCATGCAAAATCTTGTTAAACGGACTTGAATACACTTTTTAATTTTGCGAAAAAAAGAAATATCTTCGCGCTTTTGGAGTTTTGCAGTAAATATTTAAAAAGAATCGAGTATCAAATCAGATTCAATTACTGACTTTATATTTTGCGAAAAATTAAATTCAAAAGTCTTTGCATCTCGCCTTACTTCCTTGTTCTTTTGTGTTTTTCAAACTTGAATGCTATGAAATATTCCAATACAAAACTTTTTATATTGTTCTTTTCTCTATTTACCGTTCCCCTTGCAGCAAAAGTACCCTATGATTCTTTCTTTACGGATAATACTTTGCGAGTGGATTATTTTCGGACAGGTACGGCGACTCGGGAAATTATCAGTCTGGATCAAATCTATCGTGAAGGAGAATGGCCGGGCACCAGGTCGAACCTTATCGATACGCTGAACCTCGGGCAGTATTTATTAAAAGTCTATGATCTGGCAACAAATCAGCTTATCTTTTCTCACGGCTTTGCTTCGATTTTTGGAGAGTGGCAGACCACAGATGAAGCAATCAGCGGTGTTTTTCGAACAATGCACGGAACCGCACGGCTTCCATTTCCAAAACGGTCTGTTCAACTCATCATTGCAAAACGCAACAGGAAGAATGTTTTTATCAACCAATTCTCTACCACCATCGATCCGAGATCGAGATTCGTGAACTGTGAGCAAAAATCATTTCCCTATAAAATAAATGCCTTAATTTCGAATGGTGCGCCCAAAAATAAGGTTGACTTGCTGATCATGGGAGACGGTTACACGAAGAAGGATTTGAAAAAATTTCATCGCGACGTTAAACGCTATACCGATGATTTATTTCGTGTTTCTCCGTTCAAAGAGAGAGCAAATGATTTTAACGTCCGGACAATTGATGTCGTTTCAAAAGATTCCGGGATTGATGAACCGAGAAAAAAGCAGTGGAAGCAAACAGCGCTTGGGACAAGCTATAATTCATTGGACCTGGCGCGCTACATTTTATCATTGTCCAACAAAGAAATTCATGACATTGCCGCCATGGTTCCGTACGATAATATTTACATTCTGGTCAATTCCCCGCGATACGGCGGCGGCGGAATTTTCAATTGCATGGCGACATGTTACACCGGTTCCGAAAAGGGACAGCCGGATTGGTGGTCTGATTATGTTTTTGTGCATGAATTCGGACACGCTTTTGCAGGGTTGGCGGACGAGTATTACACATCGAATGTTGCCTACAACGACCTCTATCCGGCGGACGTTGAACCGTGGGAGCCGAATATCACGACAAGTACAAACAAGCAACATGTCAAATGGGCCGCCTTGATTGAGCCCGGCACACCCATTCCCACACCATGGGAGAAAACCAGGTACGATTCTTTGCAGAGCGCAGCAAAGCAGCTTGACAAAAAGGCTGCGGATTATAACGAAAAAGATAAAATGCTGCATCAACAGGCACAGGCAATTCTGGATTCGCCCAAATACCGGGGAATTGTGGGATGTTTTGAAGGAGCAGGTTATGCATCCCAGGGCATCTATCGACCGGCAATTGATTGCAGAATGTTTTCTAAAAGTTTGGAGGGCTTTTGCCCTGTATGCCGAAATGCTATTGAAAGGATGATAAATTTTCAGGTGAACTAGTTTCACTTACACCCCACCATTTAATTGACACTGGCCTCGTCGAATATGCATTGAGCTAAAAGGTGGAGAGGGACGGATGATGAGATCACATAAAAAATGTGATGTGGAAATTTGATTATATTAGCTCTGCACTTCTTTTGATTTGCTCCATACTTTCGTTCCTCATAAAAGTTATGTACACGTTTAGCAAAGTAAAATAAAGATCGAGAAAATCCGTTCTTTATAAAAACAAAACAAACTAATTTATCATATCAAGGGTTATTTTTGGGTCAGGAGAGGTTCAAAAAAGATTACCTTGCTGATGTGAGCGCATTACAGCAGGTGCAGAATTCTTTTGCGTTGGAAAAGGATCTGGGAATTATACTTTTTGATGATGGCCTCAAGCCGATCACTTCTCTCTCCACCGGTACTTTTTCACCCGATGCTCAGGACGCTGCCGCACGGATTTTTCTGGAAATGTTTTTCTCATTCAACAAAGACATTTTCAGCACAGGCATAAATTATGGTGAACCGATTTTCGCAAGCTTTCTC
>JAACEJ010000228.1 GCA_011682565.1 Actinomycetota bacterium
TTATCCTATGCTCAAAGAGCTCGAGAATTTGCAAATTAAACTCTAACGAACAGATGAACAATGACTCACAAAGAACTTTTACTTATCCTGGATTTCGGTTCCCAATACACCCAACTCATCGCCCGCCGGATCCGCGAATTGGGCGTCTATTCGGAGATCAAACCTTTCGATATAGACGTTGAGGAAATTAAAAAACTGAATCCCAAAGGGATCATCCTTTCAGGAGGACCCTCCTCCGTTTATGCACAAGACGCCCCGCTGCCATCTCGCGAACTATTTGACATCGGTTGCCCTATTCTGGGTATTTGTTACGGGCTGCAAGTGATGGCCTACACGCTCGGCGGCGAAGTCGATCCCGCGCAAAACCGCGAATATGGCCGGGCGGTACTAACGATCGACGACCATTCGGATTTGTTCTTCCAACTCCGGGATCACATCGATGTGTGGATGAGTCATGGTGATCATCTCACTGCATTTCCGCCGGGATTTGAAGTGATTGCCCATACTGCCAATTCGCCCGTTGCTTCAATGCGAAATCCCGGGAAAAAATGGTACGGCATCCAGTTTCATCCGGAGGTTGTTCATACGCCGCAGGGCAATAATATTTTAAATAATTTCGTATTCAAAATATGCCAATGTGCCGGGGACTGGAATCCCAGTTCTTTCGTGGAAACAACGATTCAGGGAATTAAAAATCAACTGGGCTCCGGAAAAGCCTTGTGCGCGCTAAGCGGCGGCGTCGATTCGACAGTGGCTGCATATCTTGTCGCCCGGGCGATCGGGCACCAGCTCACCTGCGTCTTTGTAGATACCGGATTATTACGGGAGGGCGAAGCGGAACAGGTTTGCAAGTATTATAAAAAGGCCGACTTTGAATTTCGCTTTGTGGATGCCAGTAAACGATTTTTGCAGAACCTGCAAGGCGTCATCGATCCCGAGCAAAAACGAAAAATTATCGGCGAAGAATTCATACGCGTCTTTGAAGAAGAAGCGGAAAAAATTGGTGATGTCAAATTTCTTGTGCAGGGAACGCTCTATCCCGACGTCATCGAAAGTGTTTCCACACGCGGGCCATCGGCGATGATCAAATCACATCATAATGTCGGTGGACTGCCGGAAAAAATGGGACTGAGCCTTTTGGAGCCGCTGCGAGAACTTTTCAAAGATGAAGTACGCCGCGTTGGACGTGAGTTGCATCTGCCGCAAAACATTCTCGGAAGGCACCCCTTCCCGGGGCCGGGATTGGCCGTGCGCATTCTCGGAGAAATTATTGAGGAACGCTTGTCCATTTTGCGTCCGGCAGATCGGATTTTTATCGAAGAATTACAGAAGAATGAACAATATGATAAAATCTGGCAGGCTTTTGCGGTTCTTCTTCCCATTCAAACCGTCGGTGTAATGGGCGACGAACGAACTTATGAGAACGTGATTGCTCTTCGTGCGGTTACCAGTCTGGACGGGATGACGGCCGATTGGGCGGAAATTCCCAATGATTTACTGGCTAAAATTTCCAATCGAATTATCAATGAAGTAAAAGGTGTGAACCGGGTCGTTTACGACATCAGTTCAAAACCCCCAAGTACCATCGAGTGGGAGTAAAAGAATTATGTGCGGAATCGTTGGCTATATTGGCGATCAGCAAGTCGCCCCAATCTTGTTGAATGGATTAAGCCGTCTTGAATATCGTGGTTATGATTCTGCCGGCCTGGCTATTTTCGACGGCAACACAGTAAAAACCGTCAAAGAGGTCGGCAAAATTTCCCGTTTGCGTGAATCTTTGAGCGGCAACTCGATGAAAGGTTGTGTTGGGATCGGGCACACGAGATGGGCAACCCACGGAGAACCCAATGAAATAAATGCGCATCCGCATCTTGACTGCCATGGTACGTTGGCCATAGTGCACAACGGCATTATTGAAAACTATGAAGTTCTTCGCGATGAACTTGTGACAAAAGGTCATTCATTCAAAAGTGAAACGGATTCTGAAATCCTGGCGCACCTCTTTGAAGAATATTTGCAAAACGGCAATAATCTGGTCGACGCTGTCCGCCTTGGCCTTGCACGAGTTGAAGGGACTTTCGGGCTGGCAGTTTTGAGCGCCAAATACCCGGACACATTGATTGCGGCCCGCCGCGGCAGTCCGTTGGTAATCGGACATGGAAAAAATGAAAATTTTATTGCTTCCGATGCTGCTCCGCTCGTTGGCCGTACAACGGATGTGACCTACATGGACGATGGAGAAGTGGCCATTGTCAAACGAGATCAAGTGACCTTTAAAACGATCGATGACAAAATCGTTAAAAAAGCCATCGAGAGCATCGATACCGATCTGGTGCAAATTGAAAAGAGCGGTTACTCTCATTTCATGCTCAAAGAAATCATGGAGCAGCCGCAGACGATGCGGGATTCGACACGAGGACGTCTGTTGGCGGAAGAAGGAACGGCACGCTTGGGAGGGATCGAGCACGATTTCGAATCCCTGCTGTATGCACGCAGGGTTGTCATCACCGCATGCGGTACGTCATGGCACGCCGCTCTTCTGGGTGAATATATGCTGGAAGACTTGGTCGGCATTCCCGTGGAAGTCGAGTATGCCTCCGAATTCCGTTACCGCAACCCGATCCTGGGCGACGACTCGGTTGTCATTGCGATCAGCCAATCCGGAGAAACCGCCGACACGCTGGCCGCAGTGCGCGAAGCGAAACGAAAGCGAAGCAAAGTGTACGGAGTCTGTAATGTGGTCGGCTCTTCCATTTCACGCGAGACGGACGCCGGAGTCTATCTCCATGCAGGACCGGAGATCGGCGTTGCATCGACAAAAGCCTTCACTTCGCAGGTAACCGTTCTGGCGCTCATTACTTTATTGCTCGGAAGAATCCGCTCCATTTCGAGCGTTCGCGGACGGGAAATTGTCCGCGCTCTTGCCGGAATTCCGGATAAAGTCAATCAAGTTCTTGCAAACCGGGAACAAATAAAAGAGATCGCAGAAGAATTTCAATCGGTGAAAAATTTTCTTTATCTCGGCCGCGGATACAATTTCCCCGTTGCGCTCGAAGGTGCGCTCAAGTTGAAGGAAATATCGTACATCCATGCAGAAGGGTACCCTGCCGCGGAGATGAAACACGGACCAATCGCCCTCATAGATAAAGACATGCCGGTTGTGGTTATAGCCACAAAAGATTCCGTTTATGAAAAAGTGATCAGTAATATCGAAGAAGTTCGGGCTCGTAAAGGCAGGGTCATCGCCATTGCCACGGAAGGCGATGAAATGATTGCACAAAAAGCGGATCGCGTTATCTATGTGCCGGAAACAATCGAGATGCTTAACCCGTTAGTAACAATAATTCCTTTGCAATTACTTGCTTATTACATCGCCGTCTTTCGCGGCTGCGACGTTGACCAGCCTCGAAACCTGGCAAAAAGTGTAACAGTTGAATAATGATAATCGGAGGAACGCTTGCAAAAAACACATTTTTATGCAAATCCAGGGCTCAGCACACGAATGATCTTATCCATCATACTTGCAGTTTCTTTCATTTTTCCCCTTTCTGCAAGCCGGGCGGAGAGTGTTGAAACACAAGCTTTGTTCAATGAAGGTGTGATCAATTATAAAAATGGAAATTTCGATCAGGCCAAACTGAAATTTATGACGCTCGCTTCTGTGCCCAAACCGAATCCACGCATTACAATCAGCTATCTCATGCTGGCCAAAACGTATATCAGGCTTGGCGACTATCGGGATGCGGAAAATTATGCTGCAAATATCATCCGGGATTACCCCACCAGCCGTTACCGCGCTGACGCTCATTTTATTGTAGCTGTATCAGAATATCATTTTGGTGATGCAAAAGAAGCGGTTAAAAATTTTGCACTGGCTGTGGAATTCTCGCAAAGCACTGATTTTGCAAACAAATGCGAACTCTATGCTTCCCGAATTGTTCAGCAGGAAATCAGTTCATCACAACTTCAGCAAGTTTACAACAGTTATCCCTGGGACAGGGCAAAGCCGCTTTTCACGCTGTTGCTCGTACGCGCATATTATGCCGATGGAAAGAAAGAGGAAGGTGATGCACTCATAACTGAATTTTTGGCATCACATCCCCAACATCGCTTTGCCAGCGTAGCACGAAGATTACGCGATACCCCGCTTGACGCCTTTTCCACTAAAGTAAGGGTTGGAATCGTTTTGCCAATGACCGGCCTTTATTCCAGCGAAGCAAACAATATGCTAAGGGGGATGGCCTATGCGCTGAAGAAACGGCAGCGGTCGATCCCTAAAATCGAACTTTTGTTGCATGATTCACAGGGCACAATGCCTGGTGCCATTCGCACGACAATATCTTTGCTGAATCAGGATATCACGCTTCTTATCGGTGAATTGGAAGGAAATGAATCCGCGGCCGTGGCAGGATTATCGGCACAGGCAAAAATGCCTCTGATTGTCCCGGTTGCAACCGAAAACGGTATAGCCTCAATTGGCAACACTATTTTTCAGGCGAATAACGACCTGGAAACACGCGGCAATAAACTGGCGGAATATGCTTTTCAAAACCTGGGGCTGCGTACCTTTGCCATTTTTGCTCCGGCTGATAATTATGGTCATGCCCTGGCCGATGCATTTTCGAACCGAGTCGATGAACTGGGCGGCACCATCATCGCACAGCAATGGTACTACCCCGGCACGCAGGATTTTAAGCATCAATTCAACGCCATCCGGGAAGCCGGGTTTCGTTATGCATTTCGCGATTCTCTCATTGCCCACGGTTTAAAAGTAACCCCGGGCAGAATCGATTCTCTTTTCCACGCCATTGATCGTGCGACGATTAAAAGAACAGAAGAACATGAAGGATTAATTAAGACCAATGACATAGCGGTTAATTCAATCGACGGAATATTTCTTCCCATTTACGAAGAAGATCTGGATTTTGTAGCACCGCAATTGGCACTGGCAAATATCAATGCACAGTTGCTCGGTGGCAGCTATTGGCAAAACGATGATGTATTGCGCAAACAACGGCGCTATGTCAATGGAGTTGTCTTTGTTTCCGGAAATTATATATCGGAAACGGATTACAGCTATAAAATATTTGTTACTGATTTCAGAATGGTTACATCCGCATCGCCGACCATTATGTCTGTTTACGGTTATAATGTGATGAGCTTGTTAATCAAGACGATAGATGCCGGAAATGCGCACAGCGATGAAATCGTCAAGTATTTGGAGAATGTGAGGGATTACCAGGGAATAGGCGGAAAAATCACGATGGAAAAAAACAAGCATGTTAATAGCGCTGTCAATTTTCTAAAATTCGAGGATGGTAATATCATCCAACTGCAGGACAAATAAAATCAAAACTATGTTTAAAAAGGAGATATACAAATGGAACCTCTGTTTAAAAAAGGGTTTTACGCCGGGTTGGGCTTGCTCATATTGACAAAAGAAAAAGCTGAAGAAATTGTCAATGACCTTGTCAAACGAGGAGAAGTATCGAAAGGCGAAAGCGCCCAATTCATGAAAGAGATGATGGCCAAAGTGGACGATCGTACAAAAGAAGGCAAAGAGTGGGTTGAAAAGCAGGTGAATGATGCCGTGGAAAAGCTGCGTCCCAAAGTCCTAAAACAAATGGATGCCTTGACTGAAGAAGTGGAAAAACTTGGTTTGGAAATAAAAAAATTGCAAAAAGAGATTGCGAAACTAAAGAAACAATGAAAAAAATGCGACACACTGTTTTAAGAGTACGTCGCACATGCAGCTCTCTTCTCTTACGGAATAAAGTTTTAGAAAAAGATCAGATATGATGCTAATAACTGCAAATCAGGAGCACCACTATCCAGGCCTATGCCCAACGCTCCACGAACACGACTGTTGGAATTGAGCACATAATCCGCGCCACCGCTTAACAGCATGTAATCGCCTTCGGTATGGAGATTCAATTCGCCGACGGCGCTGAGTTGATCGTTAACCGGATAAATGACACCACCGCCCAAAACCAAAGTGTTTTCATACTCTGTCTTTTCTTCCTCAACAACCAGCGCACCATTCACCAATTTTACCCCACCACTTTTTTTGGTCTCATAAAAATCCAGGCCAAGCGTTCCGGTGATGATCATCCCGTTTTCGAGGGGATAGCGCAGCGCGCCAAAAGCACCAAAATTCAATTTGCTGGCGCCCACTCCTTCCTTACCGATCGGCAAAGTAATAAAACCACCGGCAGCAATGTGAACATTATCGGAAACAATTTTGTAACGGCCGGAAACAAGCAGATCGGAAAGTCCGGATTGCCCGTCACCCTGATCGGGACTGAAACTGATAAAATTCAAACTGGCATCGACTTC
>JAACEJ010000009.1 GCA_011682565.1 Actinomycetota bacterium
TTGCCACACCATCGTCCGGTTTATTTTTTTCTTTCACTTCCGTCAATTTATGATGATATCCTTCTTTGCGGCGCGTCATCGTATCGAGGACATTGAGACCTTTCGGTTTGTAATCCAGTTCAAAAAGGCTGCCGCCAAGACGAGGAGAGATAAACAAATTCATTTGATCCGATTTGATAATAACTTCATCACTACCGTCCGCATCAAAATCAAAAGTTTCGGAATAAAGCCAGCCCGTTTTTTGCTCATTTTTGCTTCTCTCAAGCTCGTCCATTTTTGCATCGGCGCGGATGAGATGCAGATAGATCGCATTCCGCAGATGAGGCAAATATAACCCGCCGAAAACACCATGCCAGTAAGGGCAGTTGCACTGCGCAGCGTAAAGGTGATCCCGAATCTCTTCACTGACAGGTTCTTTGTTTACCGTCAGCTTTTTGAAGCGATTCGCAGAGTAAAGCATACGTTTGTGCAGATTGTTCGATTCGGAATACTTTGCAAGAAAATTTCGCCAAAAGCCGCCGCGGACAAAAACTTTATTTTCAGGAGCAGCATGATTTTCCTCGAGCCACTCCTCAAAAATTTCCAGTTTTTCAATGGCCGGCACAGGCAACGCCCATTCCATCATTTCCCGATAAGAAGCCGTGGGAAGATAAACGCGGCCAAGGGGTTGCAGTTGCTGCAAAGCCTGTTCAAAAGTGATGAGATTGATCCAGTCGAGGTTTTCTTCCAGCATTGTAAAAAACGAATCGAGCCAGCCCTCTTTATAACACTGCTCAAAAGTGCCCGGCCACACGCCGAACTTTTCTCCGTCATCTGCAAAGACAATGAGCCGCTGCCCGTCTTCCGTGGCAAGAGAGCAAAGATAGTCAAAAGTTTCTTCAACCGGACGAAACGGCATCGAGTACCGCAGTTTTTCACTGATGGGGAATATTTTTAAAAGCGCGCCGTTGTGTTCGGTAAGATAATAGCCAAACAAATCATTTTCCTGTAACCCGGCATATTTAAAATGCGTATCGTCGATAACTGTGTATTTTATACCTGCATCCACAAAGGGTTTCGGCAGTTGCGGCTCCCAAATACGTTCTGCCAGCCATGCGCCGGTGGGATTGAAGCCGGTTTTCTTTTTCACATAGCCGGTGAGCTTTTGTATTTGTCCGACTTTATCTTCATCCGGAATGGAAGTTAAAATCGGCTCATAATATCCCCCGGTCATCATTTCAATGCGACCACTTTTAACCAATTTTACCAATCGGGAAACAAAGTCCGGATGATGCTTATCCAGCCATTCAAACAAAATGCCGGTGTAATGCTGCGCAAGTTTTATTTTCGGATGCTTTTCATGAACTTTTAAAAAGGGCAGATAGGCTTTTTGATATGCTTCCTCAAAAACGAAATCAAAATTTCCAACGGGTTGGTGATTGTGAATTCCCAACACCAAATTTATTTTTTTCAACAATTCCTCCGGTTTGCAAAGATATGAGCCAGAGCTAACAATTTGTTTTATATTTTACTCGCCACTTCTTTTGCCACTTCCAGCGTGGAGGATGAACCGCCCATGTCATAGGTGCGTACCCGGCCTTCGAGGATAACCTGGCTGATGGCGTGCTCCAGTTTTTCGGTCATTTCTTTTTCACCCAGATATTCCAGCATGAGTTTTGTGGAAATAAGCATTGCCATGGGGTTCACTTTGTACTGTCCGGCGTACTTTGGTGCGGAACCATGGGTTGGTTCAAAAACAGCATAGTCGTCGCCAATATTTCCGCTGGCTGCAAAACCCAGGCCGCCTACAAGCTGGGCGCAAAGGTCAGAAATAATATCTCCAAACAAATTACTTGTTACTATTACTCCATAATTTTGCGGATTTTTAATCAGCCACATCGCCATAGCATCGATATTTGTTTCCCATAATTCAATATCCGGATAACCTGCCGCAACTTTTCGTGCTTCACGAATCATCATACCGCTGGTTTCGCGAATGACATTTGGTTTCTCGGCAATCGTAACACTGCCGTAGCCATGCTTTTTCGCATACTCGAACGCATCTGTAACGATATTTTGTGCTGCCTCTTGCGTGATAATCCGCAGAGAAATTGCAATTTCATCCGGCGGCATACGAGCAAAGCGCTTCATTTTGGAATGATGTTCGACCAGCGAGTCCATAACTTTTTGCGGTACAGGATGAAACTCGACGCCGCTGTACATTCCTTCGGTGTTTTCCCGAAAAACGACGAGATCGATGTCATCGCGATAATTCAGCGGATTTCCCGCAAAAGCCTTACACGGGCGCAAATTTGTTCGCAACTGCAATTCCTGACGAAGGCGAACAATAGGACTATAATAGACCAAGTCTTTGTTCTGTAGTTCCGGAATCAATTCCTGCTGCGCTTCTTCTTTCGGTTTCGAAGTGATCGCACCGAACAAAGCGCAGTCGGTTTTGTCGAACAACTCGATCGTTCGTGCCGGCAGCGGATCGCCTTCTTTGCACCAAAAATCCCAGCCTATGTCGCCGTGCAAATATTCCGCATCCAGTTCCAACTTGTTCAGAACAATTCGTGCGGCTTCCATAACATCATTGCCGATGCCGTCGCCAGGCAGCCAGGCAATCTTGTGTTTCGTCATTGTCTTCACCCTTTTCATTTTCAGATTGAATACAATTTATATATCAACATTTAAAAAAAATCTCACTAAAAGGCCAATACCAAAACTCAGGCCGGCAACGCCAAAACTTACACCGGTCATTTCAAAAAATCGTTTTTTAAAATTCGTCCCCTGGACAACTGCAAGATAATAGTTAAAAAAAGCGATAATGAATACAGCCGCAGCCAATGTAAAGCCAATACACAGGTAATAATTATCCACAATTAAAAAAGGCAAAACAAGAAGTGCAACCGTAAAAATAATGGAACCGGTATAGCGAAGATGCTCTTCGTCCAGCATCGCAAGCAACGCATCTTCGTGCTCGTTCTCATCATGGAGAATCGATTTCATTTCCGGGATTGTTTTCAACAAGTGATCATATTCCTGTTGGGCCTCTTTCTCCCCACGCTCCATAAGTTTAACGCCGAACGTGAACCCGAAAATCCGGCTCGTCCAATAATACAAGGCAATTTTAATTCTGCTGGGTTTCACTTCCCGGTGCGTATAGTTTTTCCACTCGGAGTAATGACGTATCTCCTCCCTGGCGATCTTTAACAGTATCTTGCTGTTTTCCGGCGATTTTATTTTCTTCGCCAATCGCTTGTAAATATAGTGTTCCGTTATTTCATTTTTTTGATAGATCAGGAGTTTATCGATTATTTCACTGTGCCTGTTGTTCTTTAAAGAATTTTGATCGAATATAAAAATTAAAATTGAGCGGTCAGAGAAAGTCGCTGCGACGATCCCAGATCAGAACTAAAGGGAACATAAGCATAATCAAATTGAAAACGGTTGAGTGCAAGGCCGAAGCCGGCGCTCAGGCCTTTTTCTTCATATCCTGTTTGATAGCCGATTCTTAAACGAAGCAAAGAAAAAGGGCTAAATTCGCTGCCGATGTTAAAATGAGATTGCTCTTTAAAAATCTGAACAAAATCAGCAGCGAAAAGCCAGTTGCCGTTCAACACTTTAAACGGCAACACGTATGCGGCACCAAGGCGGGCAGTTGTCGGCAAAGCAATTTTCTCTTCAGCCAGCGACGTTGTTGAACCCAGGTTTTGCAACGCCGCGCCAAGAAAAAGTCCGGGAGTTATCAACTGATATCTCACGCCGAGATCGACGGCAAAACCTCTTGCAGATTCAATATATATTTTTTCATCGATAAATTTCGCGTTCAGGCCAACAGAAAGATTCTGACCGATCATTCTGGAATAATTGAGAAGAATTGAAAAATCATGAGCAGAAATATCGTCGAGAGGTTCGTCCGTTGCAAAAGTGCGCCGCTCGATACCGCCGACGCTGTTCAGCACAAGTCCAATCCCAAAAGAACCGCGGAAAGCAGGAAGGGAAATATTTGCAACTTCATTGGTAATGCCCTGAATCCACTCGTTGTGAGTAAAATGCGCCAAACGCGAACCCGACCATGCGGAGCCTGCGGGATTCCAGAAAAGGCTGGTTGCATCATCGGCCGCAGCAGTGTATGCTTCTCCCATTGCTGTGGCCCTGGCGCCCGCACCGATTTTCAAAAAAGCAAGTCCCGTATTTCCGGCGGCAAAAGAGGATGAAAAAGAAAATAAAAGTAAAAATAATATGCCGTGTTTCATAAATCTTGTTCCTATGTTTACCTTTACTAAAGCTTATCCTGTTTTTCTAACATCTGATTTTCAAAGAAAATGACTGCAAAATATCAGATGTTTTGTATCCGAAAGCTTTAGTAAAGGTGCTGCTCATTATAAATGAGTCATTCGTAAAGTCCGAAAATGTCATTGCGAGCGAAGCGAAGCAATCTGGATGTCGACTAACGTGCTGTTTTATAAAGATCGCTTCGTCGCTCCACTCCTCGCGATGACAGGCTTTTCGACTTTTTACGAATTTGTCATAAATTAAAAGTCCACGAAAAAATATGATCTGCGCCGGGGCCTTTATTGGCGGCAATAAATGCGTAATTAATACTCGCATCTCTTCCAAACAGACGAACAAAAAATCCCAATCCAAAGGTTGGCGACCCGGCATCGTAGCCAAGGCGCAACGCACCGATCTGTTTGTGGGAAATTTCTGCGCCAAAATGGTAGCGGGGATTTTGCTCTTTGCTGTTTTCAATCTCCGCAGAAAGCAAAAGCCACTGTTGCGGAATACGCCAGGCAACGGCACCGCGCATCACTTTTGGAAATCGATAAGTCGTGCTTGTACCGCGTTCCCACAGCTTATCCGTGTTCCAGGTATACTTGGACATATTGTCGCGCAGCACGAGACCAAACATCAAATTTTTTACGGGCGTGAGGAAAGCACCCAAATCGATGCCAAAACCTGTCGAGGTGATCGCTGCATCCTTTTGTCCAATGCCCGGGAATCGATTATAAAGTACCTTTCCGCTCACGCCTATGGAAAAAATGGGCGCCGGACTGACGGCAAAAGAAAGGTAAAACGCATTTTCCGAATTGGAAAAAGTGCCGATGTGATTTCCACTGCCATCACGTCCATCGATATTATCGACACCGGCATGAATCCATGCAACAGAAAAACCCGCATTCAGCGGATTTCCATCATCTTCATCTCCACGCTTTGGATGAAGCGATTGGGCATAGCCAATGTAATCCAGTTTTCGATCTAACGGCAGGAAGGCAAACGACATCATCGCCTGCCTTTCCTGAAGGTACGGCAAAAGTGCCGGATTGTATATTCCGGCCATGGCACCCTCGGGAATAGCCGTATATGCATCGCCCATGGATTTCGCTTTAGCACCGATTCCCATGCGTAGAAATGCACCGGCATAGCCGCCGTCTCCATCCGAGGCAAATACAGAGACAGACATAAAAACTGCAAATAAAAATATATAAAATGTTTTCTTCATTCCAAACTCGCTTTTCCGTTCAATTGACAATCATCACTTTGCCCCAGTAGGTACCGTCTCCTTCAAGGTTTACGCTATAGAAATAAACACCGTTGGCAACAGCATCCCCATAGTCGTTGCGTCCATTCCAGACTTCTGAAAAATCTCCCGGCCCGGGAACAGACTTTCCGTCGACGACCGTTGTCACCAGGTCCATGGCAAAATCAAAAACTTTGATGGTTACTTTTGTGTTTGTTTTTGTATTGTACTGAAAGCGAACGTATCCTTCTCCATCTAACTGATTGTGCCTTAGCGAAGAGAAAGGATTGGGATAAGCATAAGTCCGCGGTGTGCTGCCTTTGCCGGTGGGAACAAACGCCCGCGTAATGTCCCACGTGTAACCGTTATCGCCGGTACGCGCCAGACCATCTGCCGTGCCAATCCAGAGCACACCGTTTTCACCATAAGCAGAATACGTTTCGTTTGTATAGACTTTATCGCCGGTAACAGTATCGGTGATGCGCGGAAAGAGGTACCACGTTTCGCCGTAATCAATAGATTTGTACAAGCCGTTATCCGTGGCCACATAAACAACGGAATCATCAAAAGCAAAGTTGTGCGCTTTTTCATCCCGGAGCATCGTCTGCCAGGTCAGCCCGCCGTTTTCCGTTTTGGAGACGGCGTAATATTCATCCTCGCCCGTGGCTTTCCATGTTGCCGCCCAAACGATATCTTTCGTTTCCGTTTTTTGGTGCGCCATGGCAACGATAAAATCCCCGGAGATGGGCTGCTCCTGATTTGCGCTGTTAAAATTCGTCCAAGTTTTGCCGTCATCCGTGGATTTGTTAATACCGCCGGCTGTCCCTACCCACAAGACATTATTCGCCACAATCGCAGAAAAAGGCCTGTGGTTGAGGCGTTTGCTCGGATCAAAAATAAAACTGTCGGGAGGAACAACAGCCCAAGTCTGTCCCCAGTCTTCGGATTTTTGCAATCCACCGCCAAAGCTGGTGATCCAAACAACGCCATTCAGAAGGGCAATATCATAAGTCACGTTTTGCACCGGCGTAACGCCGGGCTGTGGAAATCTTTGCCAGTTCGTGCCACCGTCGACAGAAACGCTCAGCCCGGTACCAAAACTCAGAGAACTTTGCGAAACCTTTGTCACCGTATCTCCGGCGGAAGCAACCCAGATCGTATCGCCGCTCACCCAAAGAGCAGAAATACTGCCGCGATTCAGGCCATGTTTTGTCCCGAAAGATTCAAAGGTTTTGCCGCTATCTGTTGTGCGGCTCAACCCGTGCCCGGTGCCGAACCAGATTGTGCCGTTACTCGCCGCAATATCGGTCACGCCGTTTCCGGCCAGGCCGGGTTTGGGTGGTGTCTGTAATCCCATCTGATAGGACTGAATCGTTTGCGAAAAACAAAGTGCTGCAAAACTTAAAATAATAAAGCTGATCAAACGCATAGTTTACTCGTCATCTTTGAGTGTAATAATGTATGTCACATTTTCACTAATATTGCCTGCAAGATCATGGGCGTAAAATGTAAGCAGATAATCGCCCAGCGGCTGAGTCGGGTCAAAAAGCCCTGTTATCGAATAAATTCCATCGCCTGCAATTTGGTCGCCACGATAGCCCTGGTTCCAACCGGAAAAATCATTGTGGAACGGCAAGCCGTTATCGTAAAGCGTGAACGGACTGTTTTTCGAAAAAGTGCCGTCCGGTTTTTTCCAGATCATTTTCACAAATTGAATATCTTTTAAAGTCTGCGAATCCCGCGCTTTAACTGTGATTAAAAATTTAGCCGTGTTGGTTTTGCTGCCGTTAGGACGTTCAAATATTGGCGGCGCAGTTACGTCGGAGAGAAGCGGAGCCTTATTGCCTATGTACAGTGGCCGGGATACGGGACTACTTTTCACACCGGAGTGATCGACGGCCTCGAAGATAATATCATAATTACCCTTCTTTCCAACTGCAAAACTGCTGTCCGCATTTAAAACAAAGACTGCTGCGTCCGGATTTTCGGGAATAATGTCTGAGGAACGCAGCAATTCTCCGGAAAAGTAAAGCGTGTCGTTGCGTATTCCGCGATAAAGAATTTTGTCCACATCCTCGATCCCATTAGAATCTGCTGTTTCCACCTTGAAGATGGTTTGTCCCGCAAAACCGCCGGGCAGACTGTCCGGCAATTGCACATTCAATATCTGCGGGGGCACGTTGCTCAGCGAGACAACCGTGTCCTGCAAAACCTCGCTCTTTTCACCGCTCTCATTAACTGCGAGAAATGCAAAAATAAATTTTTGCCGCGTGCTGTCCTCCGGAATCCAAAGGATATTGTTGGTAAAATAGCCATCGCTTGCCACCACATCTCCGTCTCCGGAGTGAAGCGCCCCCCCGTCGTCGTAGAGACCCGCAGTGAATTCCACAGGCTCCATGTCTCCCTCTTTTAAAACGGTCATTTTCACCGAATCAACGTTTTGTGCGTTTTTTACGCGTATTGAAAAAGTATAGGTGTGATTCGGGTTTACAAAGGAAGGGACGAGATGTTTTTCGAGAACCGGAACGGATGTCTCCTGAACCTGAACAGGTAGTTCACGTTTTGCACAACCCAACGGAAGAAGAAAAAATAAAAGTAATAAAAGTTTAGGCATATTCATTCCCGCAAATTAAAAAAACCGAGCCCACGCAATACGCAGGTCCCGGTTTTCAAATTCAGTCTGCATTGCCGGGCTACCAATCATTGTATCACGGAAGGAAATGATCCAATCCTGAAAATATCCTCGCAAATATTCCTTCCCGCCTTTTTAAAAGATTCTTAATTGGTAACAAATTTCATACCCGACAAACTCCTTTATTTTTAATAAATGAATTTATTAAACAAGGTCTGAATAATCAAGTGTTTTTTTATTCATTCTTTCAGGCAATTCTTTAAAAAGTCCAATAATGTTTTCCAAAAGCTCCCCATGATTTCTATAAATAACGTCTGCCTTTTGCAAATGTTCCCGGGAAAGCGTGGTCATCAGGGCAATGCAAAATATGCCGGCAGCTTTTGCAGAGTCGATTCCCATGGGAGCATTTTCAATAACAATGCATTGACCCGGCGAAACGTCCAGTTTCTCTGTTGCCATCAGGTAAGGATCAGGAAACGGCTTGCCCCGGGCGGTGTCTTTATCCGTAATAATTGCATCGAAAGAGTTGTATATCCCGACAGGTAGAACAACCTGCAAATTTTCAAGAGAGGTACCGGTTACCAGTCCGATTTTGGCGTCATACTGTTTTGCAACAGCAATTATTTTGGGGATTTCAGGATAGACTTTAGCCCTGTTTGAGGCACGAAAAATCTCGTTTTTTCTATGTGCCAGTTCCTTTGCTTTTCCTTCGGGAATTTCAAACCCGCTGTATTTTGCCATTGCCATGCAAATTTGAAACGCTTTTGATCCCTCGTTCATTTTTATCGTCATTTCGTGCGGGTCGAAAGGCTCCGAACGAAACGCCTGTTTCCATGCACGAAGATGGTGGGGAAGTGTTTCGGCAAGAACGCCGTCAAAGTCGAACAAGAGCGCCCGGGACAAATGATCTCCTTAATTCGTTACGTTAACCATTTTCAAAAAACTTGAATTTTATCGAATTTCCAGACCTCAAAGGTCTCGGAGACCTTTGAGGTCTCTCAAAAGTTAAGTTTCTCAGATAAAATTAAATTCGTTAGTACAACGAATCCCCGACATTATCAAGAGTGCCCGAAAAATTGTACACCTTAAGCCTTTTCCTCCTGCCATTTGGTCCTTGCCCGGCACAGCGTTTTTTCCTGCCCATTTCTGACTGCATGGGTTAACAAAAGCTCCTCATGTTCACAATAACCGACCTGCAAATCTTCGCCGTACTGCGCTTCCGCCAGATAGTTTATCTCCATTTCCCGGATAAAATGAGATTTTAAAAAATCCAGCGGTAAAGCATCCAGCATCCATCCAAGGTAACGGACGTTATTCACATGTTCATTCACGTCCAAATCAGAATAGCTGACCTTAATTTTTTCAGAATAATCCAGTGCGTCATCCGCCTCCAACCTGGCTGGTTTTTCAAAGGTTCCCAAGCCGAGTTTATTCAGATGATCACCAAAGTATTTATCCGGACGTTTTGGCCGTCGTTTCTTCAAATCCATGATGAACCAGGCAGTCGCCGCATAGCCAAGACTATTTCCATTTTCATCACTTAGGCGGAATTCGCGAAAAAATAAAAGTTTCTCCACACCCAGCGGTTGGGTCTCGATTTTGATGGTGTCTCCCCATTTGGGAAAGGCATTCATTTTAACGACCTGGCGGGCGAGGACCCAGACAAAATCCTGATCCTTCAAATAAGAAAAACCAAATCCCATGTTTTCGGCGTGACGCCATGCGGATTCCTGCATAAATTGACAAAGAACCGGCAATGTTGCACTTGCTCTTAAATCGACCTCATAAGAGTGAATCCTGTACTTTTCTGTCCATATTTTTTTCATTTTCAAACATCGTTGCTTTCTGCTAGAGTTTCTTTCGCAAAGAAAATCGAAACGTTGATCCTTTTCCCGGCTGGCTCACAACATAAATTTTCGATTTGTGCGCTTCGATAATGTGTTTCACTATCGCCAGACCAAGCCCTGTCCCTCCAACAGAGCGTGAGCGCTCCTTATCAACCCGGTAGAATCGTTCAAATATTCTCGACAGATGCTCTTCAGGAATCCCCCGACCGGTGTCCGTTACAAAAACTTCCACTTCTTTCAATTTGTCCCGTGTTCCTATTATGACCTTACCGCCGGGTCTGTTATATTTGACAGCGTTTTCCACAAGATTTGTCATAACCTGGCTGAGTCGACGTTTGTCCCCAATGACCTTCACGTTTTGATCACTCATCTTTTCGAGGATTATGCTTACATCATTCTCCTGCGCCGTTGACTGCAGATCGTTGAACATTTTTTGCAGCCAGGCATGGATATCAAACGCCGTGAATGTCAATCGCATCTCTCCGGACTCGATGCGCGAAATATCAATGAGATCGGTAAGCAAATTATTTAGCCGCGTCGCCTGACGATAAGCCTTTTTTACAAACTTGCGTTGCGTCTTTTTATTGCACTCGGGATTATTCAAAAGTGTTTCCAAATAGCCCTGGATCGAAAAAATGGGGGTACGCAATTCGTGTGAAACATTTCCCAGAAATTGACTGCGCATCCTCTCCAATTTTCTCATTTGCACAAGATCTTTACGTAACTTATCCAGCATCTGATTCAGTAAATCAGCAAGCTCGCCCAGTTCATCTTTTGAATGATGCTGAAACCGTGCTTCCGAATTTCCCGCTTTAATAGATTCTGCCACTTGACTGAGATTGTGAATAGGATATGTCAGCCTGTTTGCGATCCAAAAACTCAGCACAGAGACAATCAGCAGGGCCAGCCCGCTTGCTCCGAAAATTTTTAAGCGCACCTGGCGAAGATTATCATTCACATTTTTCAGAGGAATTGCGACACGAACAAACCTGACTTTGTCGAGAAAAACGTCGTCAGCATTGGGTTTGTCGAATACTTTCGCCACATAGTACAAAGGCTGATTGATCGTGGCACTTTGCCTCTCGTCACTCCCCAAATGGTAGGCCAGGGCTTGTTGTATCTCCGGACGGTGCAGATGGTTCTCAACATAAAGCAAAGAATCCCTGGGAACATTGGAATCAAAAAGAACGACGCCGGCCGAATCGATGAGTGTCAATCGCAATCCAGATTTTTGGACGTAATTAACAAGCACCTTATACCGTTCAGCAATGGAAGCGGCGATATTCGTATGAATAAGCAGGTACGAAACTTCATCGATTTGTGTTAAAAGTTGATCGTGAATTTGTGCTTTATAATACTTTTGCAATTCCAGGGCAGAAATAATGCCTGCGGTAAAAGTAACAAAAACAAGCAAAGAGATGGTGAGGATGATAATTTTTTTGCGAAGAGAAACCCTCATGTTCAAATCTCGTTTCTGATCCGATACCCCACACCTTTGATGGTCTCGATCAGATTTTCGTGTTTGGAACCAAATTTTTCCCTGATATTGCGAATATGCACATCAACAGTACGATCGACAACGACGACTTGCTCGCCCCAAATTTCATTTAAAAGAATGTCTCTGGTAATAACACGCCCTTTTCGTTTTGCCAGAAAGGTGATGATATTAAATTCTTTTTTTGTCAGCGTAATTGGGACACCGGAAATTTTCACACTGTAACTTCCGGGGTCTATTTCCAAATCACCGATGCGGATAACGATGTCATCTTTGCCTGTACCGAGAGTGCCCCTTTTGAGAACCTTTTTAATGCGAGCCAGCAATTTGCGCATACTAATTGGCTTGATGATGTAATCATCTGCACCCAGTTCAAGCCCAAGCACTTCATCAAATTCGCTGTCCTTAGCTGTTAAAAAAATGACCGGGATATTTTCAGTTTTTGGATTTTGGCGCAACTCCCGAAGGACCTCCCATCCATCCTTGTCCGGCAGCATAATATCCAGCAAAACCAAATCAGGTTTCTCTTCTTCGGTTAAAACCAGAGCTTGATCACCGTCCATTGCACTGACCGTCTTGTACCCTTCTGCCTGTAAATTAAATTTCAGCAGAGAAATAATATCTTTTTCATCATCAACAACAAGTATTTTTTTTGCCATAGTTTCAATTTCATTTTTAATGAAAACCAATTTAAAAAGTACTTTTATTTTTTCAATGAATCAAGTACTTTTATCTTAACAATTTCTTAACATTAACTTTATTCTGTCTTGATGTTTAAAAAGTACATTTAATAATTTAAATACAAAAAATCGATTTGCAACAAAAGCCGGCAGCACATTTTTGTCATTGCGGATTCAATGCCAAAAGATGTAACAAATCCAATCTTGCAAGGAGCGTCTTAAATGGAACTTATTATTTTTATTGTTGTCGTCCTGTTTGGTCTGGCCATTTCGGACCTTGTTGTCGGTGTTAGCAACGATGCAGTCAATTTTTTAAATTCCGCTGTGGGATCAAAAGTTGCCCCGCGGTGGGTGATTATGATTTTTGCGTCGATTGGTATTATGGTTGGTGTAACCTTTTCAAGCGGCATGATGGAAGTAGCGCGTAAAGGTATTTTTCATCCGCAGCAATTTGTCATGCCCGAATTGCTGATCATTTTCCTCGCCGTAATGTTAACGGATATAATGCTGCTCGACGTATTCAACACATTTGGTTTGCCGACTTCGACAACAGTCTCTATTGTCTTTGAATTGCTGGGCGCTGCTTTAGCTGTTTCCTTTATCAAAATTCACCAGGCAGGGCAAAGCTTTGCCGAAATCGTAAATTACATCAATACCGCCAAAGCCCTCGCCATCATTATGGGCATCCTGCTTTCTATCATCGTTGCTTTTACCGTCGGGGCTGTCATCCAATATTTATCGCGCTTAATTTTTACTTTTCGTTTTTCAAAAAGTTTAAAACGATACGGCGCCTTGTGGGGTGGATTTGCCATGAGTGCGATCACCTACTTTATACTCATCAAAGGAGCCAAAGGCACGTCATTTATGACGGCTGAAACCGTGGCGTGGATCAATTCACACACGGGCCTGCTCCTCTTGACAAGCCTGATCGTGTGGGCCATTATTTTCCAAGTGCTGCTTCTCTTTACACGCGTTAATATTCTGAAAATCATTGTCTTGATCGGAACGCTTTCGTTAGCTATGGCTTTTGCGGCCAATGATTTGGTGAATTTTATTGGAGTGCCTCTGGCGGGATTTAATGCTTATCAGGTTTCTTTGCACACGGGGGGTGATCCCCTGTTAGCCAATATGTCTGCCCTTGCGGGAAAGATCAAATCGAATACCTGGATGCTCCTCATCGCCGGAGCGGTTATGGCGCTTACCCTCTGGCGTTCAAAAAAAGCCAGAAGCGTAACTAAAACGACGGTCGATCTGAGTCGCCAGGAAGAAACCGACGAACGTTTTGAAGCATCTTTCCTGTCTCGTGCCATTGTTCGCATGGCTGTTTCATTTTCCGATAGCTATATGAAACTCATTCCTGCAAAACTACGCTCAGCAGTCGCAAAAAGATTTGATCGAACAAATATTGGCGCAAATCATATCGATGCATCCAATCGACCATCTTTTGATCTGATCAGGGCTTCTGTTAATTTATTTACCGCCAGTGCACTCATTTCTTTTGGTACTTCATTAAAGCTGCCACTATCGACGACTTATGTAACTTTTATGGTTGCTATGGGTTCATCTTTTGCCGATCGTGCATGGGACAGAGACAGTGCTGTTTACCGCATTTCCGGTGTTCTGGCAGTCGTTGGCGGTTGGTTTGTTACAGCGCTCGTCGCATCGACTGTAGCGCTGATATTTGCAACCTTTATTTTTTATTTTCGTTTGCCGGCGATTATCATCCTGATTGCGCTGGCAATATTTCTTGTCATTCGAACGCACAGAATCCATCTTAAAAGAGAATCTGAAACAGAAAGGGAAGGCATTATTGTCGAGCAGCTCCAGTCCACTCTTTCCGTGTACAAGGCATTGGGAAATAAATTCAATTCCTTTTTCAGTGCCTACCTGGACAATTTCAACAATTTGTTCAATGCGCTCTTTAATGAGAATAGAAAAAAATTGGCAAAGGAACGTAAAATCTCAAAGCATATTAAAAACGATGCACGCGCTTTAATTCAAAATATTTTTAGTGTACTGCAATTAAAAGATGAGGGGCGCGATATTGAATTGAGCCCGAGACTGGTCTGGTCCCTGCGCGAATCGGCGCGGCATCTTAAAGAACTTGCGGACATTTGCTCTGACCATATAGAAAACCAACATAAGGGTTTATTGGACATTCAAAAAGAAGAACTCGGTAAAATAAAATCGCAAATTTCCGATTATATCCTTCAGGGTCTGAGCGCCCTGCGGGAAAACAATATAACCGGCATAGAAAAAATCATCCAGGATGGAATCACCATCAGAGACAACATTAACGATTTCAAAAAGAATCAACTTAAAAGAATAAGAAAAGGCGGCTGCAAAACCAGGCAGAGCATGCTTTATCTGGGAATCCTGGCACAAAGCGAAGAAATTTATGATCAGGTGAGTGAATTTCTCAAAGGATATTCAGAAACTGTAGAGATGTTTAAAAATCCGGGCGTAGCAGAAAAGTAAAGTCTTACCGATCAAATGTTTTAACCCTCGCAGATTCCACATCTGCGAGGGTTTTTTTATAATTTTTCTCCCCATTTTTTCCATATCAAGACGCCATGCCATGTTATTCAAATAAAATCCAGAGGGCACTTCTTTACAATTTCTTCACATTAACTTTATTCTAAATAAACTTTTATTTTCTATCTTTTGGAAATTTTTAATGGCAGAAACTTGAAAAAAAAGGTGGCTAGAATGAAAGGACAAATCAGTTTAAAATCCCTGCTTGTTTTTGTGGTTATTCTTACCGGCAACAATATTCTAATGAGTCAAAAAAACGCCGGGAGTATCGCCGGTAAGGTTGTCGACGCCGAAACCGGTGAGTCCCTGCCGGGGGTAAATGTCGTGATTGAAGGAACGCTTCGTGGTGCAGCAACGGACATGGAGGGAGCATACCGCATCTATGGGCTGGAGCCGGGGACCTATAACATCATCGCAACTTATATCGGTTATGGCACAAAAAAGATTGCAGGGATCGAGGTCGAAGCAGGTCAGGTTCAACAATTGGATTTTACTTTGAGCATGACGGTACTCGAGGGCCAGGAAGTGGTTATTACGGCAAAGGCAGCACGAAATACGGAAGCATCATTGCTCAAAGACAGGCAAAAGGCGGTCGCAGTCAGTGATGCCATCAGCGCAGAGGCGATTTCACAGTCCGGCGCCGAAAATGCCGCAGATGCAATGAAACAGGTTACCGGCGCCTCTGTTGTCGATGGAAAGTATGTTTACGTTCGCGGATTGGGAGATCGCTACACCAGTACACAACTGAATGGTGCAGAACTTCCCAGCACAAACCCTTACAAGCGCGCCGGATCCATCGATCTCATTCCTGCCAATTTAATCGACAATATTGTCACTATTAAAAGCTTTACACCGGACAAACCGGGAAATTTTTCGGGTGGAATGGTTGACATTAGAACAAAAGATTTCCCGGAAAAGCTCAACCTTAAATTTTCCGTTTCCTCTTCTTTTAATTCGCAAACGACACTTAAAAGTGACGGCCCCATCAGCTACGCGGGAGGCAGTAAGGATTGGTTAGGCATAGACGATGGCAGCCGAAAACTTCCGGACTTTATCGGCAAATCAGCACCGCCGACCATTCCCTCTACTCTCGACCCGGCTGCTTTGAACGAGTTGGCTGCTTACAGTCGTGCGTTCAGCCCGGCAATGACGCCGGGCAGCACCAAACCGCCACTCAATCAGAACTATTCTTTGTCCATCGGCAACCAGTTCAACGTCCTGAACAAGCCTTTTGGATATATTGCAAGTCTGACGTACAGCAACAGTTATGCTTCCTATGATAACGGGCAATATAATGCCTGGAACCTGGGCAGCAAAAGTGCCACAAAGCTGACGCCGATTTTTGAAATGAAAGACATTAAGAGCACTCATGATGTTTTGTGGGGCGGGTTGCTAAAAGCTTCTTACAAATTGAGTCCAAAAGACATACTCAGCTTAAATCTTATCTACAACGTGAACGGAGAAAGCACAGCCCGCTATCTGGAGGGCAAATACGATTATGACTTGCTTGACCGTATCGACGACCTTTTCCAAAGCAGCAATATCGGCTACAACGAGCGCCGTTTGTATTCTTTACAAGTAAACGGTGAACATCAATTTGACAAACTTTTAGGCAGCCAGCTTTCCTGGCAATATACAACAGCGAAATCCAGTCAGGATGAACCGGATGTCCGATACTTTTCCCGATTTGCAATGGTCGATAACAACCAGGTTACACGCTATGGCACTTTTTCCAACATTGCGCCGACACGGCTTTTCCGTTACCTGGATGAAAAAAGCGATGAAGCGACATTGAATGTCACTGTGCCTTTAAAATCTTTGGGAATTTCCGGCACCTTCAAATTCGGAACGTATTACAATCACAAGAAACGCAATTTTACGGAACGGCGTTTTATCTACAGCCAGGGTTCGGGCGCTTCGTCATACAAAGGCGATCCGGACAAGTTTTTTTCATATCAAAACGTCGGCTGGGATTCCACATCCCAAACAATCAACGGCGTCACCTATTATGGTTACGAATTAAAACTCTATATCAGAGAAAGCGATAAAAGATCGAATGACTATGTCGCAAATCAGGACATAAACGCCTATTATGCAATGATCGACCTGCCTTTGATCAGCAAATTAAGGTTCGTGGGAGGAGCACGCTATGAAATGACGGGCATCCATTTAACAAGCATCGATCCGACAAAAGCCAACGGCGAAATTACCACAAATGACCTGCTACCTTCTGCAAACCTGATCTACTCGCTGGCAAAGAATATGAACCTTCGAGCGAGTGCAACACGAACATTGGCGCGACCAAATTTCAGGGAATTGGCGCCTTATGCAACTTTTGATTTCAGCGCCGGTTTTACGCACATCGGAAACCCTTCCCTCAAAAGAACGCTCATTAACAATTTCGATTTGCGCTGGGAATGGTTTTCGAGACCGGGCGAAATCTATGCAGTAAGCCTTTTCTACAAAAATTTTATCAATCCAATCGAAAATGCCTTTATTGTGCAGGCATCCAACCGCGAGATTACCTGGGAAAATGTCGATAAAGCTCAGGTGCAGGGTTTGGAATTTGAAGCAAGAAAAAGGCTGGATATCATTGCTCCTGCATTAAGCAATTTCATGTTCGGTGCAAATTTTTCCCTGGTCAATTCAAAAATTGACATTTCCAGGGAGCAATTGGAACTTATGCGTACAAACAATCCCGAAATCGCAGCCACACGCGAGTTAGAGGGTCAATCACCCTTTTTACTCAACCTGAACATAGGCTATGATAATTTGGGAAAGGGCTTTCGTGCTAACCTGAATTATAACGTTTTCGGCGAAAGGCTGTCTGCGGTTAATAAAACCGGTGAGCCCTTTGTTTATGAACAACCCGTGAATAGTTTGAACCTGACTTTATCCAAAGAGATCACACACAATTTGCATTTCAAAATTTCAGGCAAAAATCTTTTGAATGCAAAATCTAAAAAGACACAGGTCTATAAAGGGCGGGAATATATTTTTCAGCAATTCTCCACCGGAAGAACATTTTCAGTCGGTTTAGGATACAGCCTTTAATTCGATTTGAAAGGAGGTGAGTAAGGCAAATATAAAAAGTAATTAATTCATATTTTGAAATAAAATAACTCGTAACGAAATCCATTCTTTAGGAGAAAAAAATGAAAAAACTTGTACTGTTTGCCGCAATGCTCTTCCTCGCCTCATCAGCATCTTTTGCGAAGATTGACGAGTTTTTTGATACTGTAAATTACAAAGGAGCTTTTGGTTCCTCAATTTGGGCCTCTGACTGGACGGCCCTGTCACAATACGGCTTGCTGGTACAGCCGGCAACAACCGGTGCAGAAATTGTTACCGTAACCGATGCCGACATTCCTCCCAACG
>JAACEJ010000229.1 GCA_011682565.1 Actinomycetota bacterium
AGGAGCGGAGCGACGAAGCGATCTTTATAAAACAGCACGTTAGTCGACATCCAGATTGCTTCGCTTCGCTCGCAATGACATTTTGGGACTTTTTGCGAGCAACTCATTCATGGGAATGATTATCAGATTAGGCGTATTCTAATAAAATTAAATCAAAAAGCAAAGCGGTTTTTTATCAAGTAAGAGTTGCTTTTTAAAAAGGGATTTGATAAGTTTGAAAGCTAACTCGCCTGTTGGTTTGTTCAAGTATTGAAAGGCGCTCTAATGAAATTTGATTTTGATGACAATGAATTGAAAAAAAATGAGGAAATTTTTCTCGATTTTGCCGTGTCGGGAAGGGACCAAAAGGGCGATCTTCTTGTCGAAGGGGAACGGCGGCAAAAGGGTGGAGTGAGTATTGAAATTGCAAGTTCCGTCAAAGCCATGTTTGGTGCGCGCATCGAGGATGTTGTGCACCAATCGCTGCAAATGTTGAACGCAGAGAATGTACATTTCAGAATCAAGGATAACGGTGCCCTGGATCATGTAATCATGGCGCGGGTAGAGGCCGTAGCGCGGCAGTTATGGGCGATTCCTGAGCCGGGCGTTTTGCCGCAGGTACGGGCGGGAATTTCGTCGTCGGCAAAAGACAGGCCGCGCCGTACACGTTTGTACCTTCCCGGGAATAATCCCGATATAATGCTCAATGCCGGCCTGTTTGGCGCGGATTGTATTATTCTTGATCTTGAAGATTCCGTAGCGCAAAACGACAAATGGCCTGCGCGCATCCTGGTGAGAAATTCTTTACTTGCGGTTGATTTTGGTTCTTCAGAAAAAATAGTCCGCGTCAATCCCCTTCCCACAACAAATTTTGCCATCGATCTGGAACTTGTTGTTCCTGCTGCACCGGATGTGCTTTTAATCCCAAAGTGTGAAAGTGCAGGGGATTTGCAGGCGGTCGAGCAAATGCTTGCCTTTTATGAAAAACGTGCTGAGCTAACAAATGAAATTATGTTAATGCCGCTGATAGAAACTGCCCAAGGTGTTTTGAATGCTGCGGAAATTGCAGCGGCAAGCGAGAGAAATGTGGCATTGTGTTTTGGCGCAGAAGATTTTACCGCCGATATTGGCGCGGAAAGAACTCCGGAAGGCAAAGAAAGCTTTGTCGCCAGGAATCTGATTTTACTGGCGGCAAAAGCGGCAGGGTTGCAAGCGCTCGACACTGTTTATTCTGATGTCGAAGACACGGATGGGTTGACGGCAAGCACGCGTGAGGCAATGGCCCTCGGCTTTGACGGCAAGGGCGTCATCCATCCCGGGCAGATCGAACCCATTCATCGGGTCTTTGCACCCACGCAGCAACAGGTTGATTATGCCAGGAAGCTCGTTGCAGCCATTGAGGAGGCAGAGGAAAAAGGAATGGGTGTGGCAACTTTGGGAACAAAAATGATCGATGCACCGGTTGTAGTGAGGGCGAGACGGATATTGACCCTTGCTGAAGGTGATGCATTTAAAAGCCTCCCGCAGGTTACGCGGGAAAATAAAGATGAGTAACTCGTTTATTAGTGTGTAAGTAAAAGGAATAATATGGAATTCGTTAAAAATGCTCTTGGCCGTTTGGTGCCGACTGAAATAAACGGCCGGAAATTAAAACCATTCATGGGCGCCCATGCGGATCAGGGTGGCGGCGAAAAGTACGGCGGTAAAGTCGCGGCAGCAGCAAAGTTTAACAACAAGCTTTTGGATAATCTCGATGCCGCAATAGACGCCTGCGAAATCAGGGATGGAATGACTGTTTCTTTCCATCATCATCTCCGCAATGGGGATTTTCTCATTAATTTGGTGGTGGAGAAACTGGCACAACGCGGCCTGAAGAATCTTGTGCTTGCGCCATCTGCTTTGTTCCCTGTTCACGAAAAACTGGTCGAATATATTGCCGACGGTGTGATTGCAAACATCGAAGGTTCGATGAACGGTCCGGTGGGGCGGGCGTGTTCCCGGGGAGAATTAAAAGGCACGGCCGTTTTGCGTTCCCATGGCGGTCGTTACCGCGCTATTCAGGATGGCGATTTACATATCGACGTCGCATTTATCGCAGCCCCTTGTGCCGATCCACACGGAAATGCCAATGGCGTAAACGGTAAATCCGCTTGCGGACCATTGGGCTTTGCCCTGGCCGATTCTTTGTGGGCAGATAAAGTTGTCATTGTTACCGATCACCTCGTTTCCTTCCCTTGCCATCCCTGGAGCATCGAGGGCGGCAATGTCGATTATGTTGTTCAGGTAGAATCGATCGGAGATGCTGCGCAAATTGTTTCCGGAACGACGCGCATCACACGCAGTCCGACGCGGTTGTTAATCGCCAAATACGCTGCTCAATTTATCGCGGACAGCGGCATTATGAGAGAACCTCATTTTTCTTTTCAGGCCGGAGCCGGAGGCGTATCCCTCGCATTTGTAAAATATATGAGCGATTTAATGCGTGAAGAGAAAGTTACTGCTGATTTTATTCGCGGCGGCTCGACAAAATATATGGTTGATATGCTCAAAAACGGACTGTCGAAATTTATTCTCGACGGACAGAGTTTCGATCTTGATGGCGTTCGTTCTCTTCGCGACAATCCCGCCCATATCGAAACGAATCCCTTTGTTTCTTACAATTATCATACAAAAGGATGTTTCGCGCAAATGGTTCAAGTGGCTGTGCTTGGTGCAACGGAAATAGATGTGAATTTCAACGTCAATGTGAATACCCATTCCGACGGGTGGTTGCTGCACGGCATTGGCGGTTTCGCCGATGCAGCCGATGCCCATGTTACGATGATCACCGCGCCGCTGGTGCGTAATCGCCTGCCGATTATTGTCGATGAGGTAACGACTGTTACAACGCCGGGAGAAACAGTAGATGTGATTGTTACAGAGCGGGGAATCGCAATAAATCCGGAAAGAGATGATCTTTTGCAAAGAATGAAAGGCAGCCGTCTTCCTATAAAAACAATCGAAGAGTTGCACGACATTGCCATCAATATAACCGGTGTTCCGCAAAAACCCGGATTTGGTGAGCGTGTTGTTGCATTGATTGAATATCGTGACGGTACAATTATCGACGTGGTGCGGCAGCTTTTACGGCAGGATTAGAATTTTTAATTGACTTTTATAGTTAAAAAAATTATATTTATCGGTTGTCTTTTTCACGAAAAATTTCCGAGGAGGATTTATTTAAATGCCGCGTAATCAATTACTAAAAGTGGTTTTTGTTCTGGTGCTGATTGTCGGGTCGATTTTTTCACTCTATCCCACTTTTCAACTGGGAGGAATGCAGAAAAATGAGGCCTCTCTGGTCAGCCAAATTATGAAATTAACGGGTTTGACTAAAACAGATATCGAGGTGGGCTTAACAGAAGGAACATTGGAATCCAAAGTGCGGAATCATGTTTCTAAGGATAGTCTCGATGATGCCCTGCAAGTGGCTGGCAATTTGATAAAGTTGAACACTAAAATCATCAAAGTTGAAGGAAAGGCGATTCGGCGGGGTCTGGATTTACAGGGAGGAACTTATCTCGTCTATGAAGTCGACGTGCCGCAGCTTTTAAATGATTTAGCCAAGAATAAAGATGAACGATTAACAGATATTATTAAAGCAACGCAAAAGCAAACCGATAAATCGGGCAATGATTTTCTCGATGTTTTGCAGGAAAATTTTCGTAACCGCAATGTTCGCCTTAACCGCTATTTTGGCCGCAAGGGTGAAACGGATGATGATATTATCAAAGAATTGCAAAAAGCGTCGGAAGATGCCATTGACAGGACGATTGCTATTCTTCGCAACCGAGTCGATCAATTTGGTGTTTCGGAACCCTCGATCACAAAACAAGGGACGCGGCGAATTGTTATTGAACTGGCGGGAATTCAAAACATACAGCGGGCGAAAAAAATTATTGGTACGACCGCATTGTTAGAATTTAAGCTCGTCCGTGATTCTGAAATGGTGTGGTCGATTCTGAATGATATCGACCGCGTTATGCGTCTGAAGCGCAGGGGGCAGCAGCCTGCAAAAGAGGATACGACAAAAGTTGCAAAAGCCGATACGACCCAATTTAAGGAAGGGAAAAAAGCTGAAAATAAAACAGTGAGTTTGAGTGATTTGTTTGGTGGGGACACCACACAAACAAAAGCGGGCAAGGACACATCGCTGCTCGTTGATCAGAATACGTTCAATGAAAAACCATTCACATCGCTTTTACGGCAAGTTACCGGCAAGTATTCCAATGTTATTTCAGTTCCCGTCCAGAATGTTGCTGCGGTTAAAAGAATTTTACAACTCCCCAAAGTGCGTCAGGTTATTCCGAATGATTCTGAATTTCTGTGGAGAATAAAGCCGGTCGTTGTAGGCGAAAATTCGTATCAGCAGCTTTACCTGGTAAAAAAGGAACCTGAACTTTTAGGGTCCACTTTGACGGATGCAAAAGTGCAGATTTCCGGCGGCGCTCAAAGCCTCAACGCCGGTGCTGCGGTTGTGAATTTTCAACTAAACAGCGAAGGAACAAAAACTTTTGCCAAAGTCACGGGGATGAACGTTGGAAAGCAATTGGCCATCGTGCTCGATCATCGCATTGCAATGGCGCCAAATATCAAGGGTAAAATTCCATCAGGAAGCGGTCAAATCGAAGGCATGAGTTCGATTGATGAAGCGAAAGATTTGGCCCTGGTTTTGCGCGCCGGTGCGTTACCTGCCCCGGTTTATGCAATCACTGAAAATACCGTCGGGCCGTCATTGGGACATGACTCGATCCAGAAAGGACAAAAATCAGCGATAATCGGTCTTTTACTTGTTGTTTTCTTTATGATTCTTTATTATCGTGTTTCCGGTATCATAGCCGATTTCGCTTTGCTTTTGAATATTATTTTTATCCTTGCCTTTATGGCGGGATTTCATGCAACCCTTACTCTGCCGGGTATTGCAGGAATTATTCTAACCGTTGGTATGGCTGTCGATGCAAACGTGCTGATTTTTGAACGTATTCGTGAGGAACTGCGTACCGGCAAGACGATTCGCGCTTCTATCGACAGCGGATATGGCCGTGCTTTTAAAACCATCCTCGATGCCAATGTAACAACACTCATCACCGCGGTTGTGCTGTACAGTTTCGGAACCGGCCCGATCAAGGGTTTTGCTTTAACGCTTTCCATAGGTATTATTGCAAGTATGTTTACAGCCATTTTTGTTACACGGCTCATTTTTAACATGATCACATCCAGAGTTGCACTGAAAAAATTAAGTATTTGATGTTTAGAATTCACTCTACTTGTCTTAGGAGACGGATTTAGAATGCAGTTTTTTAAAGATACTCATTGGGCCATAATGGCAAAGCGTAAGTTTGCTTACATGTTTTCCGGGTCACTTATTTTAATTGGAATTATTTCACTCATTGCCCACGACGGACCCAAATACGGGATTGATTTCACGGGCGGGACGTCGCTGGAAATAAAGTTCGAAAAGCAAATAGGCGCGGCGGATATTCGTAGTTCCCTCAACAAAATTGGCTTTGGAAATGCGGAAATTAAAAGAATCGGGTTGCCGGAAGAACATCAATTCATTGTTCGCGTGGAGCAGATGGGAGAGGGGGCTGATGCTGCCACAATCATGGAAGGTCAGCTCACAAAAGATTATCCCGATAATAAATATGATGTTCGTTCTGCTGTGGAAATCGGGCCAAAAATCGGAGGTGAATTGCGGCGTTCCGCTGTTATCGCCATCCTCGTTTCTCTGCTCGGAATTTTAATTTATGTCAGTGCCCGCTTTGAATTCAAGTTTGCAATTGGTGCTGTTGTCGCATTATTCCATGATGTTATGATTACTCTCGGTATATTTTCTCTTCTTAATTTGGAAATATCACTTGCTGTCGTTGCCGCATTTTTGACGATCGTTGGTTATTCTTTAAATGATACGATTGTAGTCTATGACAGAATCCGGGAAAATGCTAAAATCATACGCCGCGATTCTGCTGAAAATATTATGAACATCAGTATTAACCAGACATTGAGTCGGACGATTATCACTTCTTTTACAACGCTGATTGTTGTTTTTGTTTTATATCTTATCGGCGGTGAAGTGATTCACGACTTTTCATTTGCTCTGATCGTTGGTGTCGTCATTGGGACTTATTCTTCAATCTTTGTCGCCAGTCCTGTTGTTCTGGAATGGTCCAAAAGAACGGCTTCAAAAAAAGGTCAGGTACTGTTGATGCATTCAACAAGATAATCCCTGAGCCTATATTTTTAATTGAGGAAGAGCGATATGAAGATCAAACAGATTGA
>JAACEJ010000230.1 GCA_011682565.1 Actinomycetota bacterium
CATATAAAACAGATATGTATGGCAGCGGTTCCTGGCCCCCTGTGAATTCTTTTCGCTTAAGCCAAACAGATACTTACTTTAATTTACCATCTGAAATACAATGATTATTTTTAGGGAGGTATAGTGTCATGGAAAGGAAAATATTTCTATGTTTTTTACTGTTTTATTTTGCCAACTCAGGCTATGGCATTTTAGCGCAAGAAATTAATGCCAATAAAATTGATAGTCTAAAGACACAACAAACCGATATGCCCACGGGATTTATTCTATTTCAAGAGAGAATAGCAAAGCCCGGTGCATCTCCTGAAGAACAAATTATTCAACTCTGGCGGCGAGAGACTAACGATCAGGACCTACTATTAGTTGAGGAGACGGTAGAAAAACTTGACCAACCAGGGGGAAGCAGTATTTCTCAGATATGGTATAGGGGCGACAAAAATGAAGAAAAAGATAAAATTGAAATTGAAATTGTTATATGTTTCTCTCAGGAAGAAATAGAAAAGACAGTCACCTATTTTACCACAGAGGCGTTTTCAAACCAATTTGAGATTACGGCATCACCCTTTGCAGGAGAAAAAAGTTGGGAGCCAATTATTAAAAATCCAAATGGCGACAGTTTTTCTGTTATGTTTTTAAGATACAACGTTTTCGTAAGATTATATGTCAGGCTTGAAAATGAAAAAGAGTTACAACAAGCCAGTCAAGAGCTTGCTGACAAAATAGACAATAAGATACTTTTGTTGACGACCTCCACACCCAACCATGAAGGCCGGGCTGCGGAGGGAAACAAGGCTTTCGAACTTGGACAGAACTGGCCCAATCCTTTCAATTCGTCCACAACCATCCGCTATGTTTTGCCAAAATCGACGCATGTCGTGTTAAAGGTGTTTGATATTAGTGGACGTGAGATTGTAACACTGGTCAACACGGAAATGCCCGCAGGAATGCACACGACAACCTGGAACAGCCGCGACAGGCTGGGGAGAGAGGTTTCCTCCGGTGTGTATTTTTACCGGCTGCAATTTAAAGATCAAATTCGCAGCGGTAAGATGATTTTGATGCGTTGAATCGGGATCGACCTGGCGTTTACCAAACTTCCGAGGTTTGGCAAACGTGTGATTTGCCAAAGACCTGTAATTCAACCCCACGAAATATCCGAGATTGTTCCCTCCGTCCCAAGCTGCGGCTTGGGACGATAATAGCGTGGGAAGCTCAGCTTCCCATGAACGAAGCAGAGATTCCCAAACTATGCCATTGCCAAATAAGAGTTTGGGAATGAGATGAGAGTAATTTTTGCTACATTTGGATGATCTGACGGCGTTTCAAGACCGATCAGTCCTGATTTCCACCAATAATCCCAATATATCTCCCCATCCAGTACGGCAGCAACCAGAACACACCGTCGCTTTCCGTGCGGCCACTGTCTCCACGCACGGCGGTCCAGGGATTTCTGTCCCAGCGCATGACACCGCCTTCACTCGGCGGCAGCAGGCGGCTGGTTTGCAGAATGTCCAGTTCGGGTGAATAAACAAGTTGGATGTCCCGCCGCCGTGTATTGTCCCGCCGCCAACTGATCAAGTCCAGCGGCACATCGCGCAGGTAAGCAATGGATTGTGACAAGTTGGGAGTGGCGCCGGTTAACAGCGCGTAGGTGAAATTAAAGAACGGGCTGTGATCATCTTTGACCGCTTCATACCACTGATCCAGGCTTTGCTGGTACAATTGACGCAGCTTTGGATTTTGTTCATACATCAACAAACAGGGAAACGCCAGCGCCAAAAGTTCGTCATCGATATGCGTGCGCCAGGCGGGATTGAGGGTTTTGGCAACACGGACATTTTCCGCGTAATGATACCGGTAGAGCAGTTTTTCGTATTCCTTTTGGTAGCGCGCTTTCCCGCTGACATGCCAGGCCAGTTTTAAATAAGACAAGATTTCCACGGAATTGATACCGCGCTCTGCGCGCCAGTCCGGATCGTTGTTTAATTTTTCCGGCGCCCACACCCCCCATTTTGTGTGCTTCCCGTCAGTGTCTTTGAGGACATAACCGCCGTCAATGATGTAATCGACGATATTGCAGATATGCTTGCCGACGCGCTTTTTTTCCGCTTTGTCGGCAGCAAGATCGTAGTAAATCAAATAGCCGAACATGTGGCCGGTGATTTCGTCGCTGCTGGTGTCGCCTTTCCACAACCACTTGCCGTCTTTGGAAGGCCGCCAATGCTCCTCAACCCGCTTTTCGCGGGGATTGTTGACGCGCATTTGTGCCCACTCTCTGTCGCTGATTGTTCGGTTGGCGTCGGCCATTTTCTTCCATGAGGCAGGGACGACGGTCCGCGCCACGAACCCGGGCGTTTCGGTCACGGTTTGCAAAAAATACAGAGCATTGAAAGCTTTTTTTGCATTGGCTTTGGCCTTCGGGTTTTTTGTCGCGGCATAGCGAAAAGATTCCATGGCCAGGTACATGCTGGTGTACTGGCCGTCGTTATCGTCATCGCGGGGTTCCCAGGTGGTGGTATCGCCCGGCGTAGTGAATCGGCATTTTTCCACAAGGTATGGCGGCCTCACGTGGCGGGCATAGCAGATGCGAAGGTAATGTTTTGTCTTTTGCACCAGGGTCATGGATTTTTCACCAATTGCACTGACACCTTTGGCCGTGGCAATCCACGCTGTGCCGTGGGAATCGAAAGCGACGTCGCGCACATCGTCATCTAAAAGCCAGCGCCGACCACTGCGGAGTGACCAGGAGACGCCATCAAAACGCGCCACGCCTCTGTCCGTACCGATCCACATCCGGCCGTCGGGGCCGCGCGTTACCGAGCGGATGAAAATGCCCGGCAAACCGTTTTTCGGCGTTATGGCTTTTATTCGTTTTTCATCGCGGTAAACCGTAATGCCACCCAGGCCACCGATCCACAAATAGCCGTCAACATTGTATGCTGCATCGTAAACATCAGCGCTCAGTAACTCATTAGCCGACTGCAGCAATTGCATACAGGATTCCGTTTGATGGTACAGGCCCATATTGGTGGCTATCCAGTAGCCGCCCTTTCTATCCGGAAGAATATTACGAACCGTTCTGGCGCAGCGCATTTCCCGCTTCTGCCATTTACCATCAGCGAGAATCCGGACACCATCCGGCCCCATAGCAATGAGATTTTCGTCTACAACACCGATAGCGCCAATGGGTTGTTTCACTTTGTTGGCCTTGACGAGCTTTAACCCGTCTGAATGATAGAGCCCATTCCAGCTTCCTGTCCAGACCGTTCCCGCCTGGTCAACAGCCACGGCAAAAGCCGGGCCGAGATCGCTTTTATTCATCAATTCGATCCACTGACTTTGATCGGCCGGCAACAGATAAACGCCGTTGCCGGTTGCCGCCCAAACGTTATCCTGATGATCCACCACAATGGCTCGGACGTCGTTTGCTTTACTATTATCACCAATAGCGTAAGGAACATGATATTCCTGCCGAAAAGGCGCATCCGGAATTTGCGCGGCAAGAGCGATTGTGGACAGAATGAAAAGAAAACAGACCGTTCGTTTTAAAAGATTTTTGCACATGTTATTCTCTCTGATTTTTTTCTGCTGGACAAATTGTTTTCGAATTACACAGGGTTTGAACGAATGGTAAAGTTATAAAAAATACGATATGTTGATGAAAAACTCAACGTATTTTTAATCGAATACGACAGGGTGCAGGTAAAGATGGTGAGGACTTTTTCAGGCAATATCTGGAAATTGCAATTATGAAAGCGCCCTATTGTTTTGGCGCAATTCATGTTTTCCACATCGTATTCCTTCATAAATCAAAAATCCTTATTCGTAAATCAATCTTTTAATTATCAAATGGATATAGAGGTGAACTATTACGAAATCTGCTACTTCTCACCCCCTCAACGAATAAGGCACTTCCAGACCGCTATTCTCCATCAACTCTTTATCGCGCATGATTAAAGCAGCTTCTCCCCGGGCAACGATTTTGCCGGAATTAATGATAATCACCCGCTGGCAGGTTTCCAGAATAAACTCCATATCATGGGAAGCGACGAGATTCGTTTTACGTTCGCTTTTTATCAAATTGATCACTTTTCTCCGGGCGCGCATATCCAGGCTTGCTGTGGGTTCATCATAAATCACAATTTTCGGCTCCATGGCGAGCACGCTGGCAATGGCGACCATTCTTTTTTCCCCGCCGGAAAGATGATGCGAAGGCCGCTGCGCTAATTCTTTACAACCGGAAATATTCAGTGCTTTTTCAATTCGCGCATCAATTTCCTGTTGAGAGAGCGCCATGTTGATGGGACCGAATGCCACATCGTCCCGGACGGTTGGGGAGAATAGCTGGTCATCGGGATTCTGAAATATATAGCCGACGGCAGGGTTAAATCCTTTATAGAGCACGTCTTCACCCATAATTCGGATGCGTCCGGCAGTCGGTTTGAGTATGCCGCACAACAACAAAAATAATGTTGTCTTGCCGGCGCCATTGGGGCCGATTATTCCTACACTTTTTCCTCCGGACACATCGAAGGAAATATTTTTTAACACATCGGGCTTGTCCTGATAAGAAAAATCAACCGATGTCAAACTGATCACATTTTTCATAATGAACAAGTTGTTTTTAAAAGGATGATGATGACGAGTGCCACCGCAAATTCTTTCACATAATCCTGCCAACAGGCGCGGAATTGTGCGCGAATAATAAATTTCCCCGTATAGCCGCGCAGGGTCATTGCCGAACAAATGCGCTCCGCCTGCTCAAAACTTCGCAACAACAAACTGGCGACTATTCCCCCGTTCGTCTTCAGGCTATGGTAATTCATGGCGTTTTTATAACCCCGCAATTTCAAGGCAATTCTCATCTTTCTTAATTCTTCCAGATAAACATAGATATATCGATAAGTAAAAAACAGAATGCTGACAAGTTTGTCCGGCATTTTTATGGCATGCAGCGCCTTGATCGTTCGGTTGAAAGGGGTTGTCTCCAGCATGACGAAAAAGACGATGAGAATGGCAAATGTCCTTACAACCACCAACAAACTCATAGTAAGACCCTGCGCATACACGGGAATGAATTTTAAAGAAAAAAGCACTTTTCCCCCGGAAGTGGTGCTCAACAGGATGACCATGGGCACCATGAAGAGAGCGATATATTTCAACCGTTTAAAGATGTACAACAATGGCAATCGTGATAGCAATAGAACGATGATCGATATGACAAAAATAAACGGCAACAGGGTGAGTTGCTTTGTAAATGAAAATGCAAAAATTAACGCCGACAGGGAAATTATTTTGAACCGGGGGTCCCAACTGTGGATGGGAGATTTCAAGCGAGCATATCGATCTAATTCTATGTGCATGTCAATCCAATAATTGCGGTTTCACTTTTAACAAAAAGCTGACAACAAGCAGCGTTATTATTGCTTCGATCAGCATGATCGGAATGTTGGCAAGCAACACAATTCTGGCGATGGTGAAAAACTCTTTTCCCGCCGACATTAAAAAAGCAGCCGTCAGCAGCGCCGCCCCAATAATTGACACAGCACCGCAGATAAAGCTTAAAAACAGCACCATGGATTTTTGCGGATATATCTTCTTTATCCTGAAAATGAAGCAGGACAACAGAGCAGGTACCCCCATAGTGATGGTATTAACGCCCAGCGTCGTAATCCCACCATGGCCGAAAACGACCGCTTGGAGTAAAAGTCCGATAAAGATGGAAGGAATAGCAGCCAACCCCAACAAAATTCCTACCAGGCCATTCAACACCAAGTGGACGCTCGAAGGGCCGAGCTTTACGTGGATCAATGATGCGACGAAAAATGCTGCGGTGACCACGGATATTTTCGGAACATCTTCGTTGGAGATTCTTTTTGCTGTATAGGCAAGCATGATAGCCGACACAGCGTAGCCGGCTAAACAGACACTCCCATCCAGAATTCCGTCTGATAAATGCATAAGCGACCGTTTATTTTTTGTTCTTTGCTTTCCAATAAAATAAGAATCCGATGACGCCGATAATAATTCCCAGAGCGGCTATTATATTATCTTTCTGAGAATGGCTATTATATGAGATGTTAACGGCCATTCCATTTTCTACATTCACTTTCGTCGCCAGACCATGTCCCATGCCGTCGTCGACCTTTACTTTCCAGACGCCCGGTTTATCAGGAACGAAAGCAAAGACGCCGTTTTTATCGGTGCGTCCATTCTGATATTCCACTTTTTCGTTATCGGGCGAGTACACCAACACATCGGCGTAACTCATGGCGCCTCCTTCTTCATACTC
>JAACEJ010000231.1 GCA_011682565.1 Actinomycetota bacterium
TATGATCTGGCGTATTTAAATCCGGTTCTTTTTTACCATGGCGTCCAGCTCAACGGTGCCGTTGCAGGAAATACTGTCGGCAGCATTAGCTTTACTCTTATGCCAAAGCAGAATGTCAGTTTATATGGTGAACTTTTAGTCGACGATATTCAGATCGAAAAATCAGGGCCCGGGGATTTGGAGCCGAACGAAGTGGGATATATTTATGGAGCCAATTTGGCCGATCCCTTCGGTGTTTTGGGCCTGGATGTTTATGGCGAGTATACGCGGATAACAAACAGAACTTTTAACGGCCAGGGCGGGCCCTGGGAAAAATGGCTGCACCGTAATCAACCCATCGGTCATTTTCTCGGCAATGATTTTGACCGGAGTCTGACTGGTTTTAGTTACTGGCCTTCACCTCGCTATCGCTGTGCGCTGCAATATGAAAAAAGACGGCGCGGAGAAGGAAGAATAGAAAAGGCATTCGATACACCCTGGATGAATACTCCGCTTGGGCAGAATTACAGCGAGCCCTTTCCGACGGGCATTGTTGAAGAATCCGCTGTTTTTTCCGTGAAAGCAACCTGGCAACCAGTGTGGTGGCTTCGCATACTCGGCGAGGGCACCCATTGGGATATTCAGAACCTGGGAAATCAAAACAGAGTCAACGATTCCTATTGGGAATGGCAGATAAGCGTAAATGTCGATATGATTCATACCTGGGGAATACCTCATTGACTTTGGGTGGTGGGAAAATGGAGAGTTCAAACAGGAAACCGGAGACAGGAAAAAACATGTAAGGGAGATTTTAGAAGGCATTGAAATGGCTTGTTTTCACGAAAGCAAAATATTTTGTAATTTTCTTGTTTTTTGTTGACATTATGCAAATTAGACTATATATTTAGTTGATTTTCATTTTCTTTGATGGCCGGGTTGGCATAATGTCGGGGATTTTGTTTGCGTTTTTTAAAAAGTGATAAAATTTATTCCATGAACGGAGAAAGGCCGAATGGTTGTGGACGTAAAAAAATTAACGATAAAAAATACAAAGCAGCAAATGTTGGATGCCTATAGCGATCTTTTGCAAAAGCTGGAGGAAAAGCGCGAAGCAGAGTTAAAGCCTGAGAAAAAGGCCGAGGAACAGAAAACACAACGAGCTGTAGAAAAAGCCAATACAATATCCATGGACGGTGTTGCCCGCGGTATCGGGGATTTGAAAAGTGAATTAAATAAAACCTTTGCCAATCTTTTGGAAAAACTTGAAACGGAGTTGTCCAAATATGATGATTTGAAACAAGCTGTCGTGGCAAAGGAAAAAGAACTTGCAGAAATATACGAGATTCAAAAAGCAGCTTCCAGCCTGGCGGCTTTAATTGAAGCGCAAAACCAGCGGCGCAGGGAATTCGAGCACGAGATGGAAGATAAGAAACAAATCCTTGCGGCGGAGATCGAAGCGGGACGAAGTGAGTGGAATACTGAGAAATCCCGATACGAAGCAGAGCTAAGAAAGAAACGCGAAGAGGATGAAAAACAGCGGAAGCGCGAGAAAGAAGAATACGAATATAATTTTAAACGAGAACAAGTGCTTGCCAAAGATAAACTGGAAGATGAAAAAGCCAGGGTTGAGAAAGAGTTAGTTGAAAAAAAGGAAAGAGCCGAAAAAGAGTTGTCTGAACGGGAAAACACGGTTGCGGAGAGGGAGAAAAAGATAGACGTTCTTGAAAACCGTATCCGTGAGTTGGAGACAAAAGAGGATGCTGTTGTTAAAAGCGCGGTTAAGGAAGCAACCGAAAAATTGACTGCGGAATTTCACGGCAAGGAATTGTTGTTGAAAAAGGAATTTGAGGGCGAGCGCAACGTCCTGACGACACGTATCAACGCGCTTGAAGAACTTGTTAAAAAACAGAATGAGCAAATAAGCAAATTAACACAGCAATTGGAAAAAGCCTCGAGCCAGGTGCAGGATATCGCTGTAAAATCTATCGAAGGGGCGGCGCATTCCAAGTTGTTCAGTGAATTGCAGAATTTACTTCAGGAAGGCAAAAGACAGGAGGGCGAAGGTAAAGGAAAGAGCGAATTAAAGTGATCTAAAGTTTATTGACGTTTTCCCGAGTTATTTTTATCCTGAGATTGGATGTAACCAGGGGGAATGGGCGGAATTTTGCTGGTGGGGGAAACCTGGGGATATCACAAATACATAATCTATGTTGTCTGCATTTATCCTGTCGATTTTAAAAATCAGTAATAACTCATTTATAAAAGCTTCTCAAGATAACCATTAAGGAGGTGAGCAAACAGGAATACAATTATATCATATTGTCATCTGTTGGTTGGATAGAAGGCTGTATCGGCATGGAGCGGAGTGAAAAGAAATTGGAGCCAAAAGTTAATTATGTTTGATAACTTATTTGGGGAGGTTAACAATGAGTTTGGCAAAATTTTCCATCTTGGTTTTTATTTGTTTTTTTGCAAGCATTAGCTTTGCGCAAAAAGTCGATTCATTTGATGATGGTGATTTCACTAGTAGTCCAGCATGGACAGGTAATACGAGCGAGTGGGAGATTGTTACAGATAGTGATGTTGCCGGCGGCGCAACGAATTCGAACACGCTGAGATTAAATGGCAATTCAGCAGGCGGAACCAGCTATTTGAGCACACAGCGCACTGAATCATGGGGAGGTGAGCAGTCATGGTCTTTTTGGATGGGACGGAGAAGTCAGGCTGCTACATCATCTAATTACAGTGTCGTCTGGCTTTGGGCGAATGAATCAAATCTGTTATCCACTACTGTCGATGGATACAGAATAAGATTCGGGGATAATAGTAGTGATGATGAAATTATCTTACAGCGGATAGATGATGGTAACGATACCAATATCCTCAGTTCTTCCGGGTCAGTGCTGAACGGCATAACGGACATGGGATTTATGGTCAGAGTAACCAGAACGAATAATTCGGAATGGACAATCTTTACTTCGACATTGCCGGGTACAAGTCACGACGGTGCTGTTGCGACGGATATTCCAAGCAAAGCCAACACCCCGATAAATCAAGGGAGCACCGTCGATAACACATACACTGATTTTAGTAACGGGTATTTTGGCTTTATGGCAAAATACACTACGAGTGCTATTGCCCGTTCTGGAGCTGAATTCGATCAGCTTTACTTTGATACAAACAGCGATGCTTCCCTCCCCGTCGAACTTGCTTCTTTCACAGCATTATATTCCGGCAATGCTGTTATTCTTCGCTGGACGACTGAAAGTGAAATCAACAATGCAGGATTTATCATTCTTAGGGCAGACAATGAAGAAGGGCCTTTCGGTGAGGTCAGCTCACTCATAACAGCTGCCGGAACAAGCACTGAAAAACATAATTATTCCTACCGAGATGAAAGGGTTGAAAAAGGCACATCATATTGGTATCAATTGAAGCAAATAAATACAGACGCCACTTTTCAGGTTTATGGTCCCCAAAAAATAAATGTTCCGCAAGTCGATGAGAAAAAACAAGGGGCGCTTCCAACCCAAAATCAGTTGATTGGAAATTATCCGAATCCCTTTAATCCCGGCACAACCCTGTCGTTAGCTGTTGGAGGAAAGGACGTTACAACGATGACTATTACGGTTTACGATTTATTAGGACATTGCGTGCGCACGATTATAGATCGATCCATGCAGCCGGGATATTATGACTTGTCTTGGGACGGCACAAATGATTTTGGACTTCAAGTTCCAAGCGGCGCGTATTTTTGCAAAATGTACTCAGCCGGAGGAGGTGTTTCCGTTTTGAAACTTTTGAAAATGAACTAGTATAACATAAAGATTCCTTTTCCGCCTATGAGAGCTCATGACACTGCAAACAGTCCATGGGCTTTTTTTGTTTTGTTTGTTGAAGAAAAATTATAAATTATGATATTTAATACCCGGCTTTGCAAAGAACCCGGTGATTATCAATTTGTTGACGAGTTGCAGAATGCTGTTGGTGAGCCAGTTTAAAACATCAGGGATTTTACAATTTTGCCAGATTTAAAAAGCAGAAAGTAAAACTGATTCTATTGTCCAAACTTGAGCCTCCGTCTAAGATTGTACTTGGGACGCAGGAGAAACTACAATCCATTTTCTGCTCATCAGCAATCGTGTCTGGTGAAAGAAATATTAGGTCAATTCAACTTGAGGAAGAACTATGAATCGACGCAAATTTTTAAAATCGTTTGCAGCGGGGACGCTGGCCGTAAACGGATTTGTGAGCAGCGGTTTTGCTAATAAGCAATCGCGACCGAACATCCTTCTCATCATGGTTGATGACATGGGATATTCTGACCTTGGTTGTTACGGTTCGGAAATCCCCACACCAAACATAGACAATCTTGCCAAACAAGGCATTCGTTTCACTCAGTTTTACAATGCCTCCAGATGCTGCCCCACGCGCGCATCTCTAATGACCGGACTTTACCCGCATCAAGCAGGCGTAGGCGATATGGTGAATCCAAAGTATGATTCGGAAGCGTACGAAGGCTATTTGAATGACAAGTGCGTTACTATTGCCGAGGTGCTCAAAGATGCCGGTTACACAACGCTCATGTCCGGCAAGTGGCATGTGGGAGAGGATCGTCCCCATTGGCCTGTGGATCGTGGATTTGACAGGTATTTTGGCATAATCAGCGGTGGCGGAAATTATTTCGATATCACAAAAGCAAAGAGATCCGGTGTTGTCAGAAAAATGGCCGTTGACGATAAACGATGGATGCCGCCGAAAAAGGGTTTCTACATGACCAATGCCATAACCGACCATGCGGTTGAATTTCTGGATGAATACGGTAAGAAAGACAAGCCGTTTTTTATGTACGTCGCCTTTACCGCGCCGCACTGGCCGTTACATGCTTTACCGGAAGACATTGAGAAATTTCTCGGCAAATACAATATGGGCTGGGATGAACTGCGCAAGCAGCGCTATAAGCGCATGATCCAAATGGGCATTATTGATGAAAAATGGCCGCTGTCGCCGCGCGATCCTGCCGTTTCACCATGGGAAAGTATCAAAAATAAGAAAGACATGGAACGCCGCATGGCCGTATACGCGGCACAAATTTATCGCATGGATATTGATGTGGGCAAAATTTTGCAAAAGCTCGATGAACTTGGGAAAAAGGATAACACGCTGGTTTTATTCCTGTCCGATAACGGAGCCTGTCATGAGGGCGGCCCGCTCGGATTCGATCGTCGCAAAAACGGTGTTCCTATCGGCGGCGTGGATTCTTATGCCAGCTATGGCCGCTCGTGGTCTAACGCCAGCAACACACCTTTTCGATTGCACAAACACTGGGTGCACGAGGGCGGCATTTCGACGCCGCTTATTGCCCGCTGGCCAAAAGTCATAAAACAAAAAGGTGAACTGACGAACCAAATGGGGCATATTGTAGATATCATGACAACGTGCGTGGATGTTGCCGGGGCTAAATATCCATCGCATCGAAACGGCAAGAATATTACACCCATGCAGGGGAAAAGTCTCGTTCCAATTTTCGAAGGAAATCGGCGGAAAGGGCACGATTATATTTTCTGGGAGCATGAAGGCAATGAAGCTGTACGCCACGGGAAATGGAAGCTGGTAGAAAAAACAGGAGGCAGGTGGGAGCTTTATGATATGGAGCAAGACCGCACCGAATTAAACGACCTATCCGAAAAATACCCGGACGTTAAAAAACAACTCCTGGCCAAATGGGAAGAGTGGGCAAAAAAGATAGGTGTTGTCCGGCGCGGGGCATAGGCTCTAATACACCCCCGCCGGGTATTTTCAGGATTTCCTGCAAAGAGTGTTTTATCTGCCTGAAAAACTATTTCAGATAAAGAACTTTTCTGCTCATTTGAATCCTTCCAAAATCAAGGCGAATCAGGTATATCCCGCTTGGAACGACGCTTTCAGGAGTCCAGGTAAAGCTGTTTTTGCCGGCATGCACAACAACATTGCGCTCTATTACTTTTCTTCCCAGTAAATTGAAAATCATTATTTTACCGTTTACCTTTGCCAAAGATGTCTGCACGGTGATACGAATAGCACCGTTGAATGGATTGGGATAAAGGAACACGCGCCAGTCCCGCGGAAGTGATAAATCTTCACTTGTCTGTACACTTGCCGCACCTCTAGTTTTGAAGCTCTGCGCCGCAGAGAATTCGCTCTTGCCGGCGGCGCTCACTGCACTAACCCTCCAGTAATAATTTTTATCAGCTAAAAGATTCGAGAGTGTCCAGGCGGTGTCTGCAATGGATGCATCGAAAATGATATGCGGATCGGCCAATGAGGAT
>JAACEJ010000232.1 GCA_011682565.1 Actinomycetota bacterium
GATCATTATACTGAAATTCAATTTTTTTACTGTTTGACCAGGCATTATTGTACCACCGTCGACGAAGATAGCCGGTCTGTAAACCGCTGTCGCTGCCGGCATAGGAATAACTAAAGTTTTCTTCAGTTTGATTAACCCAGGCTCCATTCTGCCAAGTTTGAGTGAGCTGTTTTACAATGTTGTCAAGCTCTCCGTGTGTATCAATCTCTTTAAAGTAGACTCTTGCAAAATCCCCTGTTTCCCTGCCCGGTGAAACGGCCTGTTCAGGATGGTCCGACTCGGTTCGATTCAGGAAAGGACTGCTTTGTAAACCGCTGCTATTAAAAGCCGATACATAATAATAGTAATTGGTTCCGGTTTGCACTTCCCGGTCAATAAACTCACGGGCGTTGATATCAGTCGTTTCATGTACTAAATTCCATTCACGAAACACAGGCTTGTTATCTGCAACGGAATCTACCGCCTGGCGATAGATTCGATAGACGGCAATATCATTCCCGAAATTTTCCGCCTCGTTGCCCCATTTTATGAGAATGTCATTCTCCCTTCTATTTCAATAGAGGGGGACGGCGGCGCCATTTCCGCGACAAAAGAACCCGCGCCGTTTTTGATATCTGAATTATCCCATGCTCTGACAAGCCGACCCGCATGACGAAGCAGTGAATCAAGTCCGGTATCCAGCAGCGTGTCGATTTGGCCCATAGTTAATAGCTGTCCGGCTTCTATACCAAGCGAAGGAATTGCATAAGGCATTGGCGTACGAGGAACCGAGAACTGATAGCCGGAGTCATAGGCCTCACCGGCATCAATGGCCAGCCGTTCACTAATGGAACCTCCGACAAAGGCAAGGACAATACGCACGTCATCTCCCGGATTCATTTGATAGGGACCAAAACTGAGCAGGGCGTTTTTTGTGGACTCTATCTGGGGATTAATGTCGCGCTTGTTCCTGCCCGGCTTGCGAAGCCGAATCATGCCGTCCTGAGCAGTGTAAATATGAGTGATATTTTCGTCCCACGGTAAAGACAAAAATTGATAGACTTGCTCGTGGGAATCGCCTTCAATGTTTGGTATGTGTCGGTAATCAGCCCAGCCTTCCTTGTGAGGCGCCGTCGGATCGTCCGTTTCATCATCGCTGCTTTTGTCCGCATGCAAAATCAGATAACCGAGATATTGAGGCTGTCTGAAATTTCCCCAATAGCTATCCGGCTCGGCTCTGTCATCCGGGGCCCTGCCTTGACTGCCTAAATAGGTGGCGGCATCGCAATTGTAATAAATTCTCAGTGAATCCGTACCGTCTCTATACTGTGCGCCGTAATAATTACTCCACACAAGACCGCCGGAAAGTCTGGCACCCGGCTTTGCACGAAAACCGAAATAGACATCCTGCCTGGGTTGCGATGATACATTAGTGAAAACGAATTCAAAAACAATGGCATCATCAAATTGCTCGTTATCAAAGGAATAGGCCCATCGCTCGATGTCGATGCCGACATCGGATGTGCAATGATGGTAGATCACCATATCCGACGGCGTTGCCGCGTCAACCGGATCATCTGTATGGCGGAGTACAGTCATGTCAACCCCGTTTACGATTCTCCTCGGAAGAGGATAACGTAATCTTCTCTCAAACTGCTCACAAATCGGCTGATTATTGTCCGACACCGGATAAAAGCTGTTTTGTATCACTTCAAAAACTTTGACATCATGTGCTGTGCCCGCCTGATCGGTCCATTGCATTTTTGTACCGATATCGAGACCATAAGACGGCAGCATTTCTTTCTGGAACGTGACAGCTTCCTGTGGCCAATAAATCATGTTGCGATAGAATTGGCCGGTGCAAAGGAGGGACATGGAGCCTCCGACAAGCTCGTTTAAATCCGCGGAAAAGACAGCCATAGTGGAGATGAGAGTAATGAACAGGATAAAAAAAGTAATTCTCTTCATTTTACGCCTCCTTATTTGGATGCCGACAGGAAGAAAATCATATAGTGCTGCAGTGCAAGTTTGATTGAATTTTTAGAGGTACGGAAAAAATTAATTTTCACAATTTGCATTATGCGGAGCGGAAAAAACGATGTATAAAAAAAGGATTTTAAACGGCATATCATATTCCCTGCTCTCTCTAACGCAGCTACAATCAAACGAAATATAAGGTTTCCTGTGGAATCAAACAATAGCTTTATGAGCCGGTTTGATTTTTTTGTTTGATTTTCTATTTTCAGCAATGTATCTTTGAACAAAGAGAATTATTTTTCACAATCCGTTGAGCCAACATGCATGTACTTGTTGTAGAAGATGAGCCCAAAGTCGCCGATTTTTTGAAACGCGGACTGGCAGAAGAAGGCTGGCAGGTCGACATAGTCGCGAATGGGGAAAAGGCGCTCTCTATGATCCAATCCAAAAGTTACGATGTCATTGCGTTGGATATCATGCTTCCCGGACGGGACGGCTTGTCCGTACTGCGAGCCATGCGTAGCCAGGGTAATGAAACGCCTGTACTCTTGTTGACTGCGCGCGACGCTGTCCAGGACAAAGTCATAGGATTAAAGACCGGAGCGGATGACTATCTTGTGAAGCCCTTTGCTTTTGAAGAATTATTAGCGCGGCTGGATGCTCTGGTACGAAGACGCACCGGTTCGTATCAGGATATTCTGAAAGCAGGCGACCTGGAACTGGACACGATACACCATAGCGTTCTTCGCTCGGATCGACATATTAATTTGACAACGCTTGAATTCCGCTTGCTGGAATATCTGCTGCGCAATAAAGGTCGGGTGCTTTCGCGCATCGACATTGAAGAATCGATCTGGGGAATGAATGATGAACCGGATTCCAATATCGTAGATGTTTATATCAATCATCTGCGAAATAAAATTGATAAACCTTTTAACAAACCTCTCATCCACACCATCAGAGGTTTTGGGTACAAAGTGGAACAATCTGATGAATATTAAACTTCCGATTAGCCTTCGCCTTACACTCTGGTACAGTGCGCTGCTGCTGCTGGGTTTCGTTCTGTTCGGCTTTACCGCATTTCTCTTTGTCGATAAAGAATTGTACGATGAACAATTTAACACACTAAATGAAAGCGCTGAAGAAATCTCGGAATTCGTCACCCTGAAAAACGACAGCCTGGATGTGCCCCGGCTTGTTGAAGAAACCGACGCGATGAATTTACAGGAAAATGGTATTTTCTTTGAGATTTGGGCTGATTCTTCCGACTTTATTTATCGATCACGAAATTTTCCACGATTTCTCAAGCTATCATATAAAAATCTTGGCCAATCCCCGACAAAAATAGCGGATCAATCCGGACAATTATATCATCTTCATTCTTCGTCGGTAACCCTTGTTGCTGCGAACAAGACAAAAAGTCATGTTATCCACATTCGCACCGGACAGTCTGTTTTGTACGTTCAACACATCCTTAATCGCATTCGCATGCTTTTGCTGTTTATGAGCCCCGTTATGCTTCTTCTCGCAGGATTGAGTGGCTGGTTATTAGCCCGCCGCGCTCTCAAACCGGTTGTGGATATTACAAATGCAGCCAGAGAAATCTCTCTTTACCAACTCGACAAAAGGTTGCCGGAGCCGGAACAGAACGATGAATTACGTCAACTGGTGCAAACCTTTAACGCCATGATCGGGCGCATTCAAACCGGAGTGACAAAAATTCAGCAATTTACTGCGGATGTCTCCCACGAGTTAAGAACGCCGCTGACGGTTTTGCGTGGTGAGATAGAAGTTACACTGCGCAAAACACGGGGAAAGCATGAGTACATCGCAGCGTTGAAAAGCAGTCTGAAAGAAATTTACTGGATGGAAAAAATTGTTTCTAACCTGCTGCTGCTTTCCCGCGCCGACGCCGGCAAATTGACGCTGCAAAAGGAACAATGTGATTTCATTGCTCTCGTACGCGAATGTATGGCTTTACAGAGCCACCAGGCAGAAACCAAAAACATTGCCATAAATTTACAATCCACGCAAAATCACATTGACTGCGAAATCGACGTTAATCGTATGCGCCAGGTCATCAGCAATCTTTTGGATAACGCCGTCAAATACACACTGCCGGACGGCAAAATCACAATTGAGACAAAAAAGGAGCAGCAGCATATATTGCTAGCTATCAAAGACACGGGTATCGGCATTTCCGAAAAAGATTTGCCTTTTGTCTTTGATCGATTTTATCGCATCGACAAATCCCGCAGCCGCGAACAACACAGCAGCGGTTTGGGGCTGGCCATCAGCAAATGGATTGTTGCGGCGCATGACGGGCATATCGATATCATGAGCAAAGAAGGGCAGGGAACGACGGTAAGGGTTGTGCTGCCTTTGGGAAATATTAGCCCTGACGAGAATAAGAACAATTAAAAACCATCGAAATGTGCTCAAGCCGCCTGTTTGAACTGCACGAATCACTCTTTTACAAATAAATACACATCACCCCGCTTCATATTTATTGAATGGATTTGTGCACGAATACCACTCTGTACATAAAGCATGGGTTTATGCAGATGAACAGTTCCCCGCCTGGTTTCGGAGGCGACGACCATTGCCATATCTTCGGAAGCATACACAATATCCGTTTCATCGCTCCAAAGCCGAATGCCGGCCTTTTTCGCCAGCAATTTAAGCAGCGGAATGGGTAACGGCGCAGATCCCACATAAACAGAGTTCCAGCCATTTCGGCGGGTGATTCCCATTGCCGGAGATTTTCTATCAGACCATGTCCCCCAAATTTCATCGGCGCCGTCGATAATTTCGAACCTGGGGAATTGCGGCGTTGCCGTTCCAAAGCGAAGGCCGATCTCAGTGTTCGGAACAGCCGCGTCGGTCAGCATCGGCCCCGGATCGGTCAGGACCTTAAAGCGAAATCCGGTTAATCTTTCCATTTGTCCTGAATCTAATTTATCGGGCGAAACAAATCCCGGTGCATAGAACCACACCACATAAGCGCTGCTGTTCTTGAATAGAGCAAGTAAATCATCTACTTCTTTTTCGGTGAGATAAAATAAATTGACCATCAGAAATAATTTGCAGCGTTCCACGTCCTGTCGCCGCAAATCAAATCGATACAGGAAATTAACAGGAGCGCCGATTCGGTGAATCGATCGCGCTTGCGCGTCTGAAAACCATTGAGTAAAAAAATCCGTGCTCTCCATTCCTTTAGGGAACGGCGCTTCCGCCTTCCAATGGCGGGTAACAAAAAGACTCTTGGCATCGTAAACGGCAGCAATTTGGGCGACCGATGAAAGATTCAATTGAGACCTTTTTTCGCCCAACCCGACAAACTTTTTCACCAGGTCAACAAGCCGTTCATCGTCATACCAGCTCTTGCGGACAGAAAGCAAATGGCCAAAATCAAACAGCCAGCCGCCGTTTCCCCCAACCAGCATTTGCCCCAAATCCCGCGACAAGATTCGTTCCGTCCCCTCCGGCGTATCCCAGCCTTCGCCGCCGATTATAGCGATAACATGTTCATAGTCTGCCGGTTGCTTATCTTGAATTTTCTCCGGATCAGGCTGTAAAAAAGTACTCGGATCAATTTCGACAAAATACATTTTTCCGTGTCGCTTTAACGATTCCGGCAAAACGCGGTAACCGCCGTCTCCGGCAACACCTCGTGCACGACCCAGCCAATTACCGCCGTCATCCTGTACATCATGCTGCCAATCCGGGAGATTCGGAATGTTCGTCGATTGGTAAGTATAAGGAGCGGCAATAAAGTCGATATCCGGGCATGATAATATTTTTTCCGGCGACAGGTGCCCGCCTTCCTGCATCCAGACATTTTCCAATTGATAACCGTAAAATGTGCCGCAGAGGCAGCGCGCGGTCGTCTCTTTCTTGGTGATTCGGGCAAAACTTAAAATAGTATCGGCAATAATCTCCGAATGAAATTTCCTGTAAAAACTGATGACATCCTGTTCCTGTGTCGGGTCACGAAGCAGGCCGAAATGGGTATGAATGCGCTCCTCAACGTCGGGCACATGTCCGATTTTTTCCGCGACGCCCGGATTCAAATCCGGTAAAAATTCCGCCATAAAGTAGTGCCATTCGCCATAGATGCCGCTGCCGATTTGATAACCGATAATGCGGCTTTTTAGCGGCGAATTTTCATAGTAGCGAAGAAACTGCCGATAAGCATGTTTTGTATCACGCTGCCAGAGATCGCTTCCAAAAGAGGGTTCGTCCGTGTAAAGCCCCCAGCGCCAGCCGCCTTCAGGGTTCACTCGCGGTGTGTGAAAACGCTTTCGATCCGATATATCAACAGC
>JAACEJ010000233.1 GCA_011682565.1 Actinomycetota bacterium
GATATTTTTTCGCCAAATGGACTTGAAAAGGGCGGCGGGCTTGCGGGTATTGGCAGGATAAGACGCTGATGCCTAAATTTTAATGAAACATCTTTTTGCACTTTTAAAGAATCTGATTTCACGATTGTGTAGTTTTGTACTTTCTTTACTTCTTTTTGCACTCTGGGAGAGATGCCATCATTCATCACCAGAAAGCTAACGAAAATAACGATGACGAAAACTTTCACTAAATTGCCCCTCTAGTTGTTGGAATTGATAAATGAGTTTGATGGGATATGATTCGAGATAAATATCAGTACTGATATTGCCTATTTTCGCTTCAATATCACTAGGTTGCACGTTGATATCATGATTAACGAGTTTTATTGCCAGCGCCCACCCCCATAAATAATAAAGCCGATTTTTAACATCATCGTCATTAATCCAAACGAGCAGTCTCTGCAAATATTCTTCTGAAAATCCTGAAGGTCTGGATTCAATAAAATTTATCCATTGTAAAGCTTTTCGTATAGCTGCAACAGCACTGTCAGCCCACGTATTGGCACTGGTATTGGTTCGTTCAAGTGCGGCAATGATATCGTATGTGTAACTCAAATTATCATATTTGAAAATTTTCAATCCCGGATCCAAATGAGTATCCTGAAAGCTAATAATTTTATTTCTCAATTTCAGCGCTTTTTTAGACACCGAAATTGAATCACTGCGAGATGGATGGCTATCTATATCGCTTAAATTTTCATATTCTTGAACAATTTCAAAATATAAATCATCACGTTCTCGCAGCAATTCATATCGCTTTTGCTTCAGTTCTACCGACTCGTTTATTTTTGAACGATATAACAATTCCGGAATTGAAAAAGCAAACAAAATCAAGACAAGTCCAATAAGAAAAAGGATGCCTAAAATAAAATAAGAAATAAAATTCTTCTTTATTCCCTTCTTTTTAGCATGAATTAATTTCCTTGTTTGGAATACACCTGCATAAATACTTACAAAGGCTGCAATAATAGTGGCTATCGTCTTGACAAGCTCAAGACCATTCATAATCTGCTCGCTCATGTGTATTCATTCCACCGGTTTGCTGATAATTGGATGAAATTTTTCAAAGAACAACATTTGTTGTTCTTGCTCAACCGATTGAAATAATCTATTTTTCACTTACTATCTTATTATTTTGATCATGGAGATGGTGGTAATGAAGCCGGGACGGGGAGTTTAACTTGAGGCCCCCTAGGCTTTGTTTGTGCAGAGACAAAATTAAAAAATAAAAAAGCAACAGCAAGTCCCACGAATATCAGCAATAACACTTTTACTCTTTTAAACATAAATCAACCCCATTGCTAAGAATGCTTGATCCGTTTACAAACCAGTGTTTTTCGATACGATTAAAAACAAAAAATCTCGCTCCCCGTTAAAGATTTTGAGTAATTAGAATGTAAAGTGCCGTGTCCAGAGTCCTTAGAAAAGTAGTGCAGGTAAGATTCATTTAAAATAGCATTTAGATACTAAATGTCAAGGATTTTTTTAAAAAAGTTGTATTATATTTTTCATTCGACTGCACTCAGCAAACTTATAATTAATCGTACGAACGATGTGCTTTACTTGCGGAAACAAAAACAGCTAAAATAAATGCGCAGTGTAAAATCACAACCTCTTAATCACCACCACCGTCGCATCATCTTCCCAGCTCGTTTGATTGCCGAAATCAAAGACAGTGTCAAAGATAAGTTTAATAAGTTCCTTGGCCGTTCGCTTTTGATGCTTTATGATCAAGTCTTTAAAGCGCTCAATCCCGTAGAGTTCTTCATTTTCATTTTCCCGTTCAATAATGCCGTCTGAATATAAAACCAGCGTAGAACCCGGTTCCATTCGGACGTAAGATCGATGCAAATCGATTTCCGGCAAAAAGCCCAAGGTAATACCGGTCGCGTCCAGGTCTTTGACTTCCTTACCCTTAATAAGAAACGGCGCGGGATGTCCGGCATTCGCATAAAACAGATGCCCGCCGTTTTCGATCTCTCCGACGAACAGAGAAACAAAATTTGTCGAGTAAGTGCTTCTCTGAATGACCTCATTTAATTTTTTCAGGGTATGAATGATTCGCAGTTCCTTTGCCAGTCCCATGCGCAAACCGATCACTACATCGCGAACGAGAAGAGCTGCAGGGAATCCATGCCCGCTGGCATCGCCCAGACTGACGCCAAAATTATCTTCTTCGAACTGAAAATAATCGTAAAAATCACCGCCGACAAATTCCGCCGGATGGGAATGGCCAAAAATATCATAGCCTTCTATTTTGGGAGCCCTTTTCGGCAGCAGACTTTTTTGAATTTGTACGGCTTGCTCCAGCCGTCCGCCCATGATTTCTGAAAAAAGTCGGTAGTTGATCGAAGTGCGCACGGCATTCAAAAAAAGACTCACTTCCTCGCGAACCCAGCCATCGTTTAATTCAAAAACTATCAGCCATTGACGTTCCGGACTATGCACCCAAATAACCGTCGAAATGTGATCAAATTTTTCACCACTAGCGAAAAAAATGCGGTTTAGCGGAAGGTCATCATAAATATAGCTTCGATTTTTATATGCCAGTTGTATAGTCTCCGATTCGCGCGGGATCCTATCGGCCCACACCTTTCTTGCCTTATCGTTATGAGGATAAATGAGAACAAAATCCTCACCACGGAGTTCATATATCCGCCCGTTGTTGAAATGAAGTTGTTCACCGAAATTTCTTTGCAACTCGGATAAAATAAAGGGCAAGAAATCCTGATCAGATCTTTCAATCCTGATTTTTGCCAGCAGGGCGTCTAATTCTCTGTAAAATGTTTTTGGTTCTAGCATCGGTTAACATCGCTTTCAAAAGTTCATTTTTTCAAGTTTTTCCGTTTTTCAGCTCCGGTCATTTTGCCGGAAAGAATTTTATACTATTTTCAATGTAATAAAAAGATTAATCACATGCAATCAGCCGGTTGCTATTCTTTTCGTAATATTGGAGCTATGCACCATAAAATAAAAATTACTGCAACAACGATTAACAAAATTCCGTTAAAGAAAAGAAAGCGATTCCCCTGTTTTACAAGCTCCGCCGCAGAGGAAATAGCGATAAAAACAACAGGCATCAGCATGTATGCCAAAAAGTTCTTTTTTGCAAAAGAGATAACCACAACGACAATCCAGGCAAGGAGCAATGTAACCTGGATTCCAGCCAGCAGTGTTTCCGCCATGGTATGTGCATCGGCTGGAATGAACGATAAAACGCCGGCGATACCAATCAGCATAATCCAAAGCGGTTTTTTGAAAACGTCCTGAAGAACGAAAATAATAGTCCCCAGCATTGCCGGAAATAGGATAGATACGAGAACAACATTTTTAAATACCGTAAAGAACGGCAATAAAGAATCTACAGCAACGGGGATAGGTAAAGAATTGATTAAACCTGCTTTTGAAAAGTGAGCAAGCAGGACGCTATTGAGGCGAAGGATTCCGGCAAAGCCCAGGGCGGCAATAATACTGATGAGGACAGCATCCCGGGAAAAAAGTTTTCTGAACGACCGCGACAGGGTTTGTAAAGACTGCGGGTAGAGCGCCGATACGAGACCCAGGGAAATCCCCAGCGCAGCGGCAACAGCGATCGCAGAAATCAGAATACCGATCAGGGATGTCATTGTAAACAAACTCATATCAATTGATGTCGAATAATTGCGTTGCATCAATCCCATGTTGAGCAAGCGTTCCGCTAAAAACACTAACCCGGCCAGGGCAGCTATAACCAACGACTTTTTCCAGGCAATGTCCCCAACCCGGGCACTTTTAATAAAGCGAATAATCGCAAACAGCAGAAACATTCCCAAAACGATAAATTTGAGAACCATGAGAAAAATACTCGCTGCCGTTCTCTTTTGCCTTGCCCTTTGCCAGCTTTCCGGCAGCTTGGGAAAAGTCGTAAAAGTTGAGATAACATTTCCCTGAAGCCTGACCATAACACGGTATTTCAATTCCGCAATATTACGCGCATCACCTTGCTTTGCTTCCCAAATAAATGTATAGTCCCGCCGATTTTTGCGTTTTTCAGAAGAGGCTTCTTTCAAATCCAGGTTTCCCACATCAATGGATTGCGACGCTGCAAACTTTATCGCAATAACGAGGGCCGAATCCTGAGGAATATCGGCGCCCGGGGCATCTTCTTCTATAATGCGATCAAAAGAGACAAGGCTCAAATCTCTGGGATCGAGAAAAACATTGTATTCTTTGCGCACAAGCGGTTTGAAAAATCGAACGCCCCAGCGACTGCCTTTGCTTTCTGAAGAATAGAGTTTATTCAGTCGCTTTATATCGCTGTTTTCCAGAACGTATTTCGCCGCAAGACTGCTAAACCTTTCGCTTGCATAAACAACAGATTTGTATCCCGAGACATCAAAATTTCGGGATTGGAGGAATTTAAGCGCAGCAATTTTAGCCTCTTTTTTCCCTGTCGGAAATTTTACAAAATCGCCAAAGCGATCTGTCTTGAGAAAATAAAAAGCAAACAGCAGCAAACCGATGACGAATCCCAGAGCAAGCCGTTTCCAGGAAAGCCATTGGTAAGACGGGACATTCGTCTCTGGTGTTGAGCCCTTTACCTCCGAAAGATGGGATGTTCCTTCTGCTGCATTGGTCAAACCCTCCTCGGATGAGAAGGACTTGCTTTTAATGTAAGCCACAATGGCAATAATCAGGGGAAGCAGCATAATGCTGCCGCCAATGGCCGCGGTGCCGACAAAATAAGGATTTCCCGAACGAAGCAGAACAAGCGCAGTGTAAAACGCATCGACCGTATAGTGCCACACCAGGGTGGCCAAAATGCCGAAACGAAGCATGATAATTCCAACGATAATACCTGTGGTACCGACTTCCAGACCGCGGATATAAAAAGGTTGATTGGGATAATTTGCATGAGCAAAGCCCCAGATGAATGCAGGGATAACAACCGACAACCAGCGCACCTTAATAAATTTTTCAAAAAACGGGATGGAGAACATGCGCGAAATAAATTCCTCTGTGACGGCCGGCATAAAGCCGATGAGAAGGACGGAAATCCAGGGGAAGGCCGTGTTCAACAGGTTGTCGTAAGGAATGTCCTGCGGCGCCCAACCGCCCAGTTTTTGTGAAGTAAGATAAAACACAACCTGGTATGCAGCAAAACCAATTGTCATGGTTAAACCCACGAGAATGGCAATGAACGATTTTTTGGTGCGCAGTCCACGCCAGCTTAACATTCTGGTAAGCGAAAGTTGGTTTTTGTATTTTTCCCGGTACAGCGGTTCTGCCGCAGCAGTTAAGAAAAAAATACCGGCTCCGGATAATAAAGCGTTCACCAGGTCGATCACAATTTCGCGGAGAATAAAACCGGACAGCGGATCGGTGGTTGCGTAATTATAAAACGTAACCGGCAAATTGTTGAGAGAGGATAAAAATGTCAGCACGGCTGCGACGATGCCGAACCATGCGGCTGTGCGCCAGCGAATATCCCGGTGTCGGGTATAAACAATCAGCATGACGAGCATTGCAAAAAGAGTCAGGAAAAGAAAAAAGAAAGAGACATTGGCCGTCGTATTGTTTTTAGCGCGCAATTTTTGATAATCGCGCTGCCATTTTTCCGGAACGTGCAAATACTCGTAATAAGCGCCGACCTGATCGCCAAGAATCTGTACCTTGTAGCGATAGGTAGCGTTCCTGATCTCAAAGCCCTTTTCCTTCCAGATAAAAGTGTGATCCGTGCGCTTGGGACGCTGTTGTGAGGTTTTTTCCACAAATTCCAGGTCTGAAGCTTTTAACCCCATCGTTTGGGTTAGAAAATCCATAGCGATAGATTTGGCCGAGTCTGCCGGCAAAGATGCGCCGATTGCTTCTTCGGGAAGAAGATGATCGAAGGCAATGAGTTCGCCGCTCGGGCTGACGTGCACGGAGATTTCTTCCTTTTGCAGCGGCTTGTACCAGCGGTTGCTCCACCACCACAGGCGGATTGTACTACCCATCAGCGTATTGGCTTTTTCAGCCCCCAGTTCTTTTTCTAAAAATGTTTTTGCCTGGTTATCATAATCAAAGATGACGGAATGTCGATAGCCCTTGTCATCAAAATGAATTTTCTGCAGAAAAGCCGCGGCAATTTTCCGGGACTGAACACGTGTAACTTTGAAATCAATGGAAGCCTCGGGAAATGCTTTGTAAAAATATTTGATGACAAAGAGGAGTGAAACCGCAGCAATGAGGATACAAATGACAATGATGCGAAA
>JAACEJ010000234.1 GCA_011682565.1 Actinomycetota bacterium
CAACTATTTTAAGGAGAATATACGACATTTGAGTTGCAACTGAAAGTCTTGGACTAAAGTCCATAGTTTTAAACTATCGGGCTGAAACAATAAATTTGATGTCATTTTTTCCAATGCAGTCTTGCACTGGGTTCCCGACCATTTCTCACTACTCAAACGGATAAAAAAAGCTTTGAAAAAGCCCGGCAGAATACTTTTACAAATGGGCGGCAAAGGCAACGCGAATGAAATGGTTTCCGTTGTGCACAATCAGATAAAAAGGGGAAAATGGCGTTCCTATTTTCCCAACGACCTGGCGTTCCCATATTTTTTCCACAGCGATGAGGAATACAGAGAATGGCTCAAGGATGCGGGTTTTGATACCGTACGAGTCGAACTCGTTCCAAAAGATATGCAGCAAAAAGGCGAACAAGGTCTTGCCGGATGGCTGCGAACAACATGGCATCCCTACACGGAACGCGTACCGTCAAATCTCGTAAAAGAATTCATTGCCGAAATCATCCAATCCTATGAAAAATCTCATCCCACGGATAAAGCCGGTTTTTTCCACATTCGTATGGTTCGTCTGGAAGTGGAGGCCATAAGCACAAATTAATTTCTGTGGCAAACAAGACTCCGGGTACCTAAAGGGCCCCGGATGTTGAAAACATAAAACATTCACCAAAATCATGGAGGAAAGTTGTGAAACGATATTTCTATGCTATTACGCTGGCAGGAATTCTTTTATTTTCAAGCCTGACTGCTTTGCAAGCCGATACAAACCAAGACGGTGCGATTACCCCGGAAATGATCCAGGCATTTCAGCAATCATTCAAAATGGATACGCATACACGTGCCGCCGTAAATGCTGTAACCGCCAATGATGTCAAAAAACTGGCTTTGAATCGCGAGATGCTTGCCGGTTACGACAGCCTTTTTTCCCATCGCATTAAAACAAAAGGGATAACGAATCAGCAACGAAGCGGACGCTGCTGGTTATTTGCAGGACTTAATATCATGCGCCCGATTGTACGTAAGAACCTCAAACTTGAGAGCTTTGAATTTTCAGAGGTCTATCCTTTCTTTTGGGACAAAATGGAAAAGGCCAACCTGTTTTTAGAGTCGATCATCAAAACGCGGAAACGTAAAATCGATGACAGAGAAGTTGAATTTTTATTAAAGCATCCTTTCCCCGACGGCGGACAGTGGAATTTTGTAGTTGCTCTGGTCAACAAATACGGCGTCGTGCCGAAAGGTATCATGCCGGAGACAAAGCAGAGCAGCAACACCGGCTTGTTGAATGCACTCATTAGCCGCAAATTGCGCAAAGATGCAGCGCTTCTCCGCAGCATGAACCAAAACGGCAAAAGTTTATCCCGGCTTCGTACACGCAAGCAGGAAATGCTCACGGAAATTTATCGCATCCTGGCAATTAATTTTGGCACCCCGCCCGATAAATTTCAGTGGCGCTACAAAGATAAAAACGACAGTCTGAGCACACTCAAAACCTATACACCTCTGGATTTTTTCCATCAGGCTGTGAATGTGAATCTTGACGATTATGTCTGCCTTTACAATTGTCCGACGCATCCCTACAACAAACTTTTCAAAATTACACTCGACAGAAATATGGTCAATTATTCCGACATGACGTTTGTTAACACCGTTATCGATAGTCTGAAAGCGTCCGCGCGCAGATCAATTTTGGCAGACGAACCCGTTTGGTTTGGCTGTGATGTGGGCAAAGAAAGCGACATCGGCAGAGGCATTCTCGCCCCGGCAATCTATGATTACCAGGCTATTTATGGCACGGATTTCGGCCTGACGAAAAAAGAACGCGTTCTATACCACGACAGCGTCCCGACCCACGCCATGGTTCTGACCGGTGTGGATGTAGCCGACGGCAAGACGGTTAAATGGCTGGTGGAAAACAGTTGGGGAACAAAAGCCGGCAGCAAAGGATTTTTGATCATGTTCGACAAATGGTTCAACGATTATGTTTATGAAGTGGTTATCAATAAAAAGTACCTGGCCTCTTCTACACTCGCATTACTGAAAACCAAGCCGATTGTGCTGCCGCCGTGGGATCCAATGTATTCGCTTGTAAAGTAACTGTTAGCTTTAAAAAGGCAAAACCATTATGGGCAAAACAATTGATATAGAAGTGATTGACAATCTTTATTGCTGTCTAAAACGAGGTCAATATGATTCGACATAAAAGAACCGCATTGAAATTACTTTTGCTCATGCTCTTTCCTGCTGTCGCTCATTTTTCTTTTGCCAATGTTCCCAAAAATCTGAACAGCCGGGCCGAATTGATTATCCTGTTTGTCGTCGATGGTTTATGTCCCGACCTGATCAACTCCGAGAACACACCCAATATCTATGAGCTTTTACAGGAAGGTGTTTTCTTTGAAAACAGCCACGCCGTTTTTCCCACGGTAACCCGTGTAAACTCGGCGGCTATTGCCACGGCATCCTATCCGATTCACAGCGGCATTGTCAGCAACAGTATTTTTATTCCGGCAATGAATCCGACCTCGTCGTTCTCAACCGGAGATTATCATAACCTGCGCAAGCTGGACGAGTTGACAAATGGAAAATTATTGCTATGCAAATCCTGGGCGCAGCGGCTTACTGAAAACGGTTTCAGGCCGGCAGCAATCAGCTCAGGGTCAAGCGGCAGCGCTTTTCTCCTCAATCATCGTGCACCACAGGGAATCGGCGTTCTCATCAACGGCTGGTTTGAACCAGATTCTATTGTCGCTTTCCCCAAAGATGTGAACGATCGTATTTTGCAAAAGATTGGGCACCCGCCGCATGAAAATGATCTCACCAATAGCGATGCAAAAGTAAATTGGACAACGCGGGTACTGAATGAGTATTTACTTTCCGAATACAAACCGGATGTGATCTACTGCTGGATAACCGAACCTGATCATACACAGCACAAGCACGGCATCGGCGCGCCTGAAACCATGGAGACCATTCTAAATTCCGACAGGAACATTGGAATGGTGATGCAAAAATTAAAAGAATTGGGTTTGTATTCCAAAACGAATATTTTGGTAACTTCCGATCACGGCTTCAGCACTTATAACTATAGCGTTAATGTTGAAAGTGAATTGATTAAAGCCAGGCTGAAAAAATCTCACGAGTCTGGCGATGTTGTTCTTGCCGGTAGCGGGGAATCGGTTTTAATCCATGTTAAAAATCGGAATAAAATGAAAATTCGGCAAATTGTTGAATTTCTACAGGCACAAAAATGGATTGGCGTCATTTTTACAGCGGGCGCAGGAAAAGCCCCGCAATATTTTTCCGGCAGCATTGACGGGACTTTTTCTCTGGACATACTTCACCAGCCAAGCACCGGCCGCGGCGCGGATATTCTGATCACATTCCCGTGGTCGTCAGTTAAAAACAAATACGGATATCCCGGTACAGATTATTCAAACACCGGCGGAGCAACCGGCCCAAAAACCGGCGTCAGTGCCGGACACGGCAGCATGAGTCCCTGGACAGTGCGCAACACGATGATCGCCTGGGGAGTCGATTTTAAATCCGGCGTGAAAAGCCGGGTGCCCGCGGCAAACATTGATTTTTCGGCGACGATTCTGGCGTTAAAGAACATCCCCTTTGACAGCGACATCCAGGGACGCGTTTTATATGAAGCATTGAAAAACGGAGCGGACATCGAAAAAGTCCCGGTGCAGACAAGAGTTTTAACGGTTCAAAATCAAAAGCAAAAGTCGGCGCTGCAAATTTCCCGGGTTGGAAAGTATTGGTATGTTGATAAAAGCTGGCGCGTGGGAAATACACAGTGATAAAAAAATTTGTAAATTTTACACAGAATCGAAATGACACAGAAAAAGCAATAAATTTACAAAAACGAAATTTCCCGTGTCCAATCGGGTTCGTTGCTTTTGCGAACCTCCGGCACTTGAAAAATAAATATTTTCTCTATTTAGATCCGTTGGCAATACGTATTGAGACGTAAACGTTACGCAGGCTTGAGCCAAAATTGAAAATCGCACGTTCATAACAAAAACGAAATCAATCTAAAAACCACGAGGTTCCTATGCCCTGTTTTTCCCAACTGCAAAAGCATCACAACATCCCGGTTATAATCACCTTTTTCATCATTTTTTTCTTTCTTTCCAATACAAGGGCGCAGGATATTTACATCAACGAATTCCTCGCATCCAACTCATCGATAAATCAAGACCCTGATTTTAATGAATATTCCGACTGGCTCGAGCTTTTTAATGCGGGTGAGCAGGATGCTACACTTGACGGCTTTTATTTAACGGATGATCTTGACGACTCGACCAAATGGCGTATTCCGAACGGCACAACCATTCAGGCCGGAGGTTTTCTTTTGATTTGGGCAGATAAAAACGACAGTTCTTTAAACGCGCTGCACACAAATTTTAATTTAAAAAAGAGCGGCGAACAAATCGGGCTGTTTGCCCCGGACGGATCGGTTATCGATTCTCTGAGTTATGACGGGCAAACTACGGACATTTCTTATGGCCGCAAACCGGATGGCAGCGCAGAGTGGTTCTTTTTTGAGCAACCGACACCCGGCGAAACAAATGGCGGAGAGCTTTTCTCAAAAGCCGAGCCACCGCAGTTTTCCATTTCCGGCGGATTTTACAGCAAAAGTCAAATGCTGGAAATTTCGACCGCCAATCCCGCCGCTGTCATTCACTATACTCTGGATTGCTCCGATCCGACAGCAACGTCACCGGCTTACACAGGCCAAATCCCGCTCACCAGCCGAAGCGGAGATGCCAATTATTTTTCCGAAATCCGCACAACAGCAGACCCCGAGCCGTGGCTTCCCGATTGGGTGCCGCCCGCCGGAGAAGTTTTTAAAGCCACGGTAGTACGTGCAAGAGCTTTTCAGGACGGAAAAACGCCCAGCGATATCATCACCCAAACATATTTCATTGATCCGAATATTGCATCCCGTTATCCCACAATTGCCGTCATTTCCCTGGTATCCGATTATAAAAATCTGTTCGATGACGCCACAGGAATTTATGTGCCGGGAAATACGCACAGAAGCGGCAGCACACGCAGCGGCAACTATTTTCAGGGATGGGAAAAACCCGCACATATCGAGTTTTTCGAAAGTGGTGGCGAACGTGAATTTTCTCAGGATGTGGGGATCAAAATCCAGGGCGGGACATCGCAGGCCAGCGCGCAAAAAGGACTGCATGTTATAGCCCGCAGCGAGTACGGCAGCAACAGGATCAAATATCCTATTTTCAAAAACACCCGCTTCAAAGCCAGGGATATCAAAGAATATAAACGATTCATTATCCGCGCCTGGGGCAGCACAATCAATGCGGCGCTATTCAACGACGCGTACGCTCAGTCATTGATGGCGGATACGGATTTGGATATCAACGCCTATCGTCCGGTTGTTCTTTTTATTGACGGCGAGTACTGGGGATTACACGAGCTTCGCGAGGCCAACAAGAATTCGTGGTATTATCAATATCACTATAATATTGACAGGGACAATCCGGGATTTGACATTCTGGAGCACACGGATCGGAGCGGCAAACCCTACGCGGCTGTGGATGAAGGCGACGCGACACACTGGAACGCCATGGTGCAATTTCTGCAAACGCACGACATGAGTTTGGCGGAAAATTATGACTATATCAAAACGCAGATGGATGTCGATAATTTTATCGAATACATCGGCCACTGTGTTTACCTGGTCAAGTGGGACTGGCCCAATAATAATGAGGCGAGCTGGAGGCCGAAAACGCCCGACGGGAAATGGCGCTGGACGCAATATGACATGGAAACGAGTTTCGGCGTAGCAGCGGCATTGAATCCCATTTACAAAAGCCTGGGCGCGTCTTTTAATATGATCAGGGATGTTATTTACGGAACACCGATTATCGGCTTTGGCCAGTTCGGCCCGCATCCTGTTCTCGACAGGCTGCTGGAAAACAACGAATTTAAAAACGCCTTCGCCAAATGGTTTTATGATAATATGAAAACCAGGTTTTCACCCGAAAACATGAGCGCACTGCTCGATACAATGGCTGCTGAAATAGAACCCTACTTGCCGGAATACAGGCAACGCTGGCCCTTTGTTACCGACATGAACAATGACTGGCATTATCATCTTAACTTGATCAAAGACTTTGCACAAAAACGGCCGGACTATGTGAAGCAGCATTGGGCCGCAAGAATTTGGGCGGTTTCTTATGGGCAAACAGGGGTGGACCTACCAGCAAGGAGGTGAGGTCTTTTTTAATGATCTT
>JAACEJ010000749.1 GCA_011682565.1 Actinomycetota bacterium
GTACTTGCCGTCAAAGAAAATACTTTGAATTAATCCCGCAAATTCATATAATTAAAACACAAGAGATTCAAACTTTGTCCGCCATAGACGGATAAAGTTTGAAGAAGCAACGGGAACAAAATATATCATTCCGCACTTGTTGCGAAATCCAATAAAGGAAACTGGATACCCGCACCCGCCTTCGCGGGCGGGGACCCTGCGCTGGTATGACAAATAATAAAATTCATGTCAATTTGGCTAATACAAATTCCTATGCCATTAAATTATCTTCCATTTTTTTACAAGTCATTAGCAAAAAATGGCATAGCCTGCCGCGGCCAAAATCAGCGAGATAACAGGAGTCAGTATCCAGCCGAGTCCGATTTTGCGAAGAGTTTTGAGGTTCATACCTCCGCTGCCCTGCAATATTCCGATACCGATTATTGAGCCGACAATTCCCTGACTCGAACTAACAGGGACGCCAATAAAGGCGAAAATATGAACGGTTATCGACATACCCAGAACAGCCGCCAGGGCGGTAAAGGCATTCAGGGGCATAATGCCGGAACCGACGCCGTACATAACCCGTTTGCTATATGTCAAAACTCCCGCAGCGATTGCTACTCCTCCTATCGCGGCCAGCAGGCGATCGTTTATATTTGGCAGAATCCCTGAAAATGCTCCCACGCAGTTGGTAACATTATTGGCACCGAGTGCATATGACCCATAAGTGCCAACCACAAGCAGCCCTGTCCAGAGAAATTTATCACGCGTAAGCATACTCATCGGCACATACTCAACAAACCAACCGAGCAGTTTATAGGCAATGCACGCGAATATCATTGATCCGATTGGCGTACCTATCCAGCAGACCACGATTTTCATAAGCCCTTTATATTCGGTATTTCCGGTGGCCAGTCCTATTCCTAAAATTGCTCCTACAATAGCCTGCGATGTGCTGATTGGTATTTTCAGATATGTCATAAAAGTGCCTGTAAGTGCTGCCGCGATTGTTACGGTAATCGCGGTAGCGACACTTTGCCGGGTCAGTCCGCTCAGTGTGGCAATCCCCTCTGTGCCCTGCAGCATGGCCCCCAATATAACCGAGAGGCTGCACAGTATGCAGGCCTTTCGAAATGTAATAATTCTTGTTGCGACAGCGGTACCGAAGAAGTTCGCGGCATTGTTCGCACCGAGTGTCCATCCCAGATATACTCCGCTGCCAAGCGGCGTCAGAGCGGATAATCCAATCATAATACCAATTCCTATTTTTGTCATTCCCCCGCAGGCGGGAATCTATCTTTTCTCAAATTTCTAATCTCAAATCAGGTTCGCTTGCAACCTCGTCATTGCGAGGCCTTTGAAAAAGGCCTGTATCTCGCTCATTGCATCACCGCATATTTCGGATAACCCGCTTCTACCTTTCATTCCTTTTTCATTAAAAATAAATACTCGTGATGTTTTTCGTCACCATTTATCCATTCATGTGTCCATCGCATATCAGCCATTACATTTTTTTTATAGTCGATTTCAACCGCCTCTATTAACTTACCAGATTCATCGATTATATCATTTAATTCTTGTTTTGTAGCCCTGCCACCTGAACTATAAGACAATAAAATATAACGAGCCTTAGCTCCTCTTACCAGTTTATGTAATGCCTGCATAGCAAGAAAAGAACCATTCTTATCTTTTCTAAATTCTTCAAACACTGAACCTGCCACTAAGTCTCTGCTATCTTCCCTACGGTTTACTTTCCCAAAAACGGGGGGCTTGTCATGTTTTATAATAGTTGTCCAAATGTGATAATAAGAGGCATAGCGAACTCTGCTTGGGGGCATTTTTTCATTATTTGAACCATAAGGTGGGTCAAAATATGCTAAATCATATTCATCGTTATTGATTGTTTCAAAGATATCACTTTCAAAGATATCGCCTTGAATCACATTATGTACGCCCTCGCTTTTGAATCTTTTTGGTAATTTCAAAAATAAATCATTGTTTGAACGAGGTGACCATTTTGAAAGATATGCAACATAATGTCCTAACGTACTATCAACGGAATCTAAGGCGTAAATCAAGCTACTTAGTATTACACACTTATCTACCCACTCCAAATTTAATTTTTCAATCTCATCTCTTATTGCATCCAGCTTACGCGTATTTTTTGCTTGGAATGGTCTTTTTTTGTCTTCAGATAATTCAGCCCCATAATACTTTGTATACCAACCATCGTAACCCTTTAACTCGTTTAAATGGTCTATGATTTTTTGGTAAAATCCATCCGGTTTGCTTGATTTCAGATAACAATTAGCAAAAACTTCCGACCAAGCAGAAATATCACTTGCAGTTATATCGTAGCCAAGCTGAGCAAGTGCTTGGGCAACACGAGTTGTGCCGGTAAAACCATCTAATACTTTTTTTACATCTTCTAAATCGCTTAAGACTTCTATAATGTAGGGCAGAATTTTCAGTTTCGACCCCGCATACTTAATGCCTTCAGTTTTTGGTGTCGTTAATAAGGTTTCACCGAATATATCTAATTGCTGATTTGCCATAGACTTTTTAATCTT
>JAACEJ010000235.1 GCA_011682565.1 Actinomycetota bacterium
CGAATGCGCCTTTATGAACCACACATTGCGCAAAACACCCATGCGGGACAATTTGTAAACATACAAATCCCGAAAGAAGCGGCGGTTTTTTGGCGACGGCCTTTCAGCATTCACGGCGCCAGTCCGCAAAGCGGCATTTTTGAAATTCTCTTCAATGCTGTGGGCCGCGGAACACGTGTACTCAGAGAAATTAAGACCGGCGCAAAACTCAATCTTGTCGGTCCGCTCGGCAACACCTTCAATCACCCGGAAGATGTGCAAGAAATTATTATTGTTGCCGGTGGTCTTGGCATTGCACCATTCAAATTAATGCTACAGGATTTATCGAATCGGCAATTAAAAAAGACTGTTTTTTTCGGTGTTTCTTCCAAGGCCGCTTTGTGTTGTCTTGATGAGTTCCGACGTTTGGGAGCAGAATATCATATCTCAACAGAAGACGGTTCTCAGGGTTATCATGGTTTCGTAACGGATGATTTGCAGAATTATCTTATAAAATCGCCCGATCTTTCGCATCGTCAACTGTTGGTTTGTGGACCAACACCCATGCTCCGCAAGGTGCAGAAACTCGCACAAACATTTCAACTCGATGCACAGGTCTCGGTAGAAAATCGCATGGCATGTGGCTTTGGAGCTTGCATGGGCTGTCCTGTAAGGCTGGCACACCCGCTTGATGACGACAAACAATTTCTATTGGCGTGCAAAGACGGTCCGGTATTTAACATGGATGAAATATTACTCGATGACTGATCTTTCCATAAAAATCGGCTCTCTCGTTTTAAAAAACCCGGTCATGGTGGCCAGCGGTACTTTTGGCTATGCCGAAGAATTTAAGGATTTTTTCGACCTCAACCAAATCGGTGGGATAATAACCAAAACGGTAACGCTTGAACCCAGGCCCGGTAATATGCCGCCAAGGATTGCAGAAACGTCAAGCGGCATGTTGAATTCCATCGGTCTTCCTAATGTGGGTGTTGAAAATTTTATCATTGAAAAAATGCCGTTTCTCCACCCCCTGAGCACAAAAATTATTGTCAATGTTGCCGGCAAAACGGGTGAGGATTTTGTCGAGGCAGTCGTCCGCCTGGAAGACGTTGACAGAATAGACGCCTACGAATTGAATTATTCCTGTCCCAACGTTAAGGAAGGCGGACTGACATTCAGCGCCAACGCCGCAATTGCCGAGGAGGTGACGCGCAATGTTCGCAAAGTGACAAAGCGTCCGCTCATCGCCAAACTCACGCCCAACGTCACGTCAATAAGCGAAATCGGCAAGGCCGTGGAAAATGGCGGCGCCGATGCGGTTTCCGCCATCAACACACTGGTGGGCATGGCCGTCGATCTTGGGAAAAAGCAGCCGAAACTTTCCACCATCACCGGCGGGCTGTCCGGCCCGGCCATAAAACCCGTGGCGCTGGCCAAAGTGTTCGAACTTGTGAAAAACGTATCCATTCCCGTTATTGCCATCGGCGGTATTATGAACGCAACCGACGCGTTGGAGTTTCTCCTGACCGGCGCCGTAGCCATCCAGGTTGGTACCGCAAATTTCATAAACCCGCGGGCGCCTCTCGATATACTCGAAGGCATTCACGATTATTTTGAGAGAAATCGGATTGATGGTATTTCTGCTTTTATTGGATCATTAAAAACTTGAGAGAAAATTGAATTTAGTAAAAAAGGATTAAAGCAAATCATTCCGTATCAGAAAACTTTTATGCTGCCACGATTCCTCATCACAACTATTCTTTTGACTTTATTTCTCGTCTCATGTGTACCCCGGGCCCGTTTTCAAAATGCTGATTTGAACAGCGAAACAGACCTTTCCAGCCCGAAGGAAAATACCGTTACGACACACAGGACGCGCAAATTTGAATATTACGAACGGGGCATTGCCTCTTTTACGGCAGATGAAAATCAGGGCAAAAGAACAGCGAGCGGTGAAATCTATAATATGCGCGACATGGTAGCCGCCCACAAAAGGTTGCCCTTCGGCACACTGGTTAAAGTGAAAAACCTGAAAAACGGTAAAACCGTGGTTGTCCGCATCAATGATCGCGGGCCTTACGTTCGCGGTCGCATTATTGATCTTTCCTTTGAAGCCGCAAAAAAACTGGATTTTGTTGAGGAAGGAACGACAGAAGTAGAAGTAGAAATTGTTAAAATGGGGCGATAGGCCCGGTTGCATTACCATAATTATTTACCCCAAAAACCGAGGTTATTTTGAACCTGAAATCTTTTGCTATCCGCTCTCTTGTTGCATTGGTGTTTGCTCCTCTCATTATTTTCGCGGCGCTGGTCGGCGGTCCGTTTTGGCTTGCTCTCATCCTGGTTATCGTTTTGTTTTCGATCCGCGAATATATGATTATGGCACAAAACAAAAACGCCTTTGTGCAATTGCCGGTTGCCGCAGTGGCAGGCATTTTCATCATTATCTCATTTTATCAGAACAAACCTTCACAGCTCATTCCGATTTTATTGCTTACACTCATTGTTTCCTTTTTTATAGAATTGTATCGGAAAAAAGAATCATCCACCCTCAACACGGCCGTTACTTTATTCAGCGCATTGTATTTCAGTTTACTTTTCGGTAGTTTTATTTTAATCAGGGAACTGCCCGGAAACATCGGTATCTCTTACCGCTCCGGCGGTGAATGGATCGTCATGATGATTCTGGCAACGTGGGTGTGTGATACAGCGGCCTACGTTTTCGGCTCCTATTTCGGTAAGCATAAACTGATTGAACGTATCAGTCCGAACAAATCGGTAGAGGGAACAGCGGCCGGGTTTATCTTTGCCATTCTCACGGCTTATCTCTGCCACATTTGGTTTATACACGACCTCAGCCTCACAAACTCTTTGGTCATCGGTTTCATCACCGGCAGTTTTGGCCAGTATGGCGATCTTTTTGAAAGCATGATTAAACGCGACGTTGGTGTGAAAGATTCTTCAAACCTCATCCCTGGCCACGGCGGCATGATGGATCGCTTCGACAGTCTGACTATCTCAGCGCCGCTGGTATTTTTGTATTTGAAATTCCTGGTGTTTTAAACAAAAGATAGTTTTAACTTAATGTTTTTAATTGGGAGATTGCTTCGTCGTTCGCCCCCCGGCAACGACAAGTATCTGTTACGTTTCCCCCCTTATTGAGCCTTTTCATTCCCCCTGAACGGCTTTTCCCTGTGGAAATCCGGCGCAAACGCTCTCTCCTTCTGCCAACCCTCCAAATGTTGCACAAACATGTTATTAAACCCCAGTTCCAAAGCGTGATCATAGACGCGGTAAAATTCTTCAAGAGTCAGTTGCCTGTCCAGTTCTGCAACCCCGGTCATCCGCGCCGGCCAGTATTGGGACATCAAACTGATCGGCAGATCAGGGCCGAATTCATTATATAAAACAGACAATGCGTCAATTGAGTTATCAATATGTCCCGGTAAAACGAGATGGCGCACAAGCACACCCTGTGTTGCCGCCCGCCGCTTTTCCGGCCGGCTATTTAAAAAACCTTTCTGGCGTACCATTTCTACGATAGCATCCAAAGCAATGTCCGGGTAATCCGGGGCACGGGAAAGAGATCGCGCCACCTGCGAATCTGAATATTTGAAATCCGGCATATAAATGTCCGTATATTCTTCCAACTCTTTCAGGATATTCACTTTTAAATAGCCAGACGTGTTGTAAAGAATCGGTAAATCAATTCCGCCCCGGCGCAAGATGTTTACAATCTCAACAGTGTGCGGTAAAAAATGATCCGGAGTAACGAAATTGACATTATGGATGCCTCTGTCCAGGTACAATGCCCGTAATCGGGTAGCAACTTCTTCGGGCGTTGTTATATATCCGTAATGATCGGCAGAAATCTGATAATTCTGGCAAAATCTGCAGCGCAAAGTACAACCGCTAAAAAAAACAGTACCGGAACCGTTTGTCCCGGTGATCGGCGGTTCTTCGCCAAAATGCGCATCTATAGAAGCGATGCGCAACTCTGCGGTCTCGCCGCAGATACCCTTTTCCCCTGCCAAGCGATTAACCCGGCAATTGCGGGGACAAAGCATGCAATTTTTATAATTTTGGAAATTTAACAATTTTTCATTGTCTGTTTTGTTTTTTAATGAAGCGACACGCTGTCATAATTTTTTAAGGTGCACATTCGTAAAATAATATCAACAGAAAAGTCCTAAAATGTCATTGCGAGCAAAGCGAAGCAATCTGGATGTCGGCTAAAGTGCATTTTTTTTAGATCGCTTCCCCGATAATTCGGGGTAAACTCTCGCTTCGCTCCCCGCGATGACATGCTTTTCGACTTTTTACGAATTACTCTTTTACTTTACGGGTACAAGCTGCACCGCATATCCACCACCGGCAGCCAGGTTGGCTGTAAGTACATCCTCTGCCGTTACTTTAGTTTTAGTAATCGAAACCCGTGTCGGTATGCGCTCGGCGCCGGGGCCGTCGGAATAAATTACCGCAGAATACTCTCCTTTTCCGAGAAAAGTGAGCGGCAATTTCAGCGTGCGCGGCGTCCAGTCGGTCATTGCGCCGATGAACCAGTCCCCGCCCTTTTTGCGCGCTATGGCAATGAAATCACCGACTTTTGCTGTGATAACATGCGTTTCATCCCAGGTTGTCGGCACACTTTTCAGAAAATCCAAACCCTCCTGGCCCCGATAAGCGCCGGGGGAATCGCACAACATCTGCAACGGACTTTCATAGACAACAAACATAGCCAACTGGTTGCAACGGGTTCCCATGGTCATCGGTGCTTTTCCTTGCGACTTGAAATTCTTTTTCGTCACATTATGAAAAGCTCCGGGGGTAAAATCCATAGGCCCGGCGAGCATGCGTGTAAATGGACTGGTTACCGTGTGTTCAGGTGTAATACGATCACTCCATTTTGCATACTCCATGCCCATTACCCCCTCACGGGTGATGAGGTTCGGCCAGGTACGGCGCACACCGGTCGGTTTGTAGGCGCCATGAAAATCCACCAAAAGATGATGCGCCGCAGCATTGCTGACGATTTCGCGATAAATGTTCACCATTTCCTGATCATCACGATCCATATAATCAATCTTCACCCCCTTGATACCCCACTTCTCATACAGCGGAAAAGCCTGATCCATTTGTTTCCTGGCATTTCTCCAGTTTAACCAGAGAATAACACCAACATTGCGCATCCCGGCGTAATCGACAATCGCCAGCAGATCCACTTCTGGAATAGTTGTGGTAATATCGGCAGCTACATCTTTATGATCGCCATACCATTTGGCATCGATAAGCAGGTATTGCAAATGTGCGTCGGCCGCAAAATCAACATAGTGTTCCATCGTTGCGGTATTCATGCCGCCTTTGAAATTTTCCCCTGTTACCATGCGACCGGACCACCACGGCCAGGCAACCTTGCCCGGCTTGATCCACGAGGGATCAGCAATAGCACAGGGTTCATTGAGATTAAGAATAATGTTGGATTCTATCAAGTCGCCGGGCTTTTCACCGATCATGACAACGCGCCATGGCGAAGCGTGTGGCGCTGATCCCTTGACACACACGCCATTGCCGTTGGGCAAAGGCGAAAGTTTAGAGACGAGCATGTTACCGCTGCTTCCGCCAAGGTACATGCCGGCATAGTCGGTAAGATTTGCTTCGGCAATCGCAAGTGTGAGACTATCATTAACACTGATCGTCAGCGGTAAACCAACGACGGCATCAGCAGCCAAATCGTTCAGATGAATTTGATCAAACTCTTTTTCATAATTGGAAGTGAACGAACCCAATTGCAGCGCCCAGCACGTATAATTTCCAGGAAAATTAAATGTACTTTTTTCTGCAAGAATATCAAAATCCTGCAGCGGTTTCTGTTTAGGAATGATGTAGCGAAAAGCAACACCGTCGTTGTATGCGCGAAAAACAAGATCGAGCTTTCGTTTGGGCGCTTTTACTTCCTGCAAGGAAACAGTCAACTCATTACAATTGTTTCTCGCCTCTTTCGTCTTGCCGACAACAAGTTTATAAGTCTCGTCAATGGTATTACGTTTTACACCGGTAATCTTTAACCCCGCGGACAAGAGGCCGCCCTGTTTAAATTCGATCCCCAGCGGTGATTCGGCAACAATCACATGGCCGTTAAACGTGACAGAGTAAACCGGCGCTTGCTCCTCGCTCAAATTAAAAGTGATCTGCACTTTTTGGTCCGGCGATGCGATTTCCAACGGTGCGTTGAATGTCTGGCAGGATAACAAGGCCGCTAAAAC
>JAACEJ010000236.1 GCA_011682565.1 Actinomycetota bacterium
GCTGTTATGGTAATTGGATTGTGTGGTATTTCCAGCGTGATTTGCTTGTTTTTATCGTTTTTGGAATAGGAAATAGACAACATGTCTGCCAGACCGGCCACAGATACAAATTGGTAGCGTCCTGCCTGCAAAGCCCTGATTGTTCCCAACCTCTCACTATTTCTTTTATTAATGATTGTAATTTCCCCGGCCGTCAATAAAGGAGGTAAAGCAAAAATAAAAAGTGAAAGGATTAAAACTAAATGAGGAATGAATGTCCCGCCACGTTCCCTGATCGTTCTTCTCCCTGAAATACTATTCTTCCCGCGATAAAAACTCGCTGGCTTTTTTTAGAAATTCTTTTTCTTTATCAGATATTTTATCGTAACCGACTTCATTGATTCTGTCTAAAATTCGGTCGATTTCTGCCCGTTTTTGACGTACGTTATCCTGCTCGCGTTGTTTTTGCATAATTTTTTTTTTCTCCTGGCGAAAGCGAATTTCACGAAGGAATTTTGCGAACACAGAATCCCCCCGCAAAAGCAAATATCCGACCAGAGCACCTCCTAAATGCGCAAGGTATGCAACGCCACTGGTAACGCCAGATAATTGTCCCTGAATGCTTGAGAAAAAAGTAATAGCAATAAAAATAGCAACCAAATGTTTTGCTTTTAAATGGACGGGCAAAACAAAGAAAAGTAACAAAGTGATTATACGTTCCGGAAAGAAAACAGCGAATGCGACCAGCACACCAAAAATTGCTCCGGAAGCGCCAATGACAGGTATAGGCGAATTCCAGTTAAAAAGAATATAAAACATCCCGGCACCAACGCCGCACATGAGATAAAATCGTAAAAACTTTTTCGATCCCAGAACGTGCTCCACTTCACCGCCAAACATCCACAAAGTAAACATGTTGAATAAAATGTGAAAAAAGGGTGGTTTCGGGTTATGAAGAAATAGATAGGTACCCAATTGCCAAAACGCCATAGAGTGGGTAACTTGATCAGGGCGCAGGGCAAAAAAATCCATTAATGGAAAAATGCCCCCCATTTTCAGTGGAAGAAATTCTAAAACATAGATTGCAAAATTTGCAATGATTAGTTTTTTTACAACCGGTGTAAGCCCACCACCAAGCCCAAATTGTATCCTTGATCCAAATCGGTTCATATTTTAATAAAAAGTTCTTCGTTTGTTATCATTAACGCATGTCCAATGCCACACCGAGGCGGAATCCGAGACCGGACAAATCCACACGTTCGGTAACGGGTAAACCCTTGTCGCTTTTGCTGATACTACGGCTGACTTCACAATTATTGTAAAAAACATCGGCAAGCAATGTCGAACGTCTGCCCACGCGGTAATAAACACCGGCAGCTCCGCGCCAGCCGAGGCCGCCGAACTTGCGCGTCTTGGATAGATTCAGTTCATAGTTTTTTTCCTGGCTGATGAGGAATTGATAGCTCAAAGTGCCGCGAATAAAATAACCCATATAGCGGCTGAAAGGAATTTTCACATTCAGAACAAGATTTACAGGTACAATAGTTCGGGCATAATCTACAAGCGTGGAGGCAGTATTGGTCGTTAATCCTTCCTGCTCATCTTTTGCAACCTGGGTCTCTTCCGAGTATGCTTTGTGAAAAACATCGACTCCGACTCCAATATCCACTGCCTCGTCTATGGCCGTGCCCATGGTTACGCCGACAAGCATACCGCTTTTTGCATCTTTCGGGTTTTGATAACCTGCATTTATTGTAAAGATACTTTTGCTTTGTGCAAAAACCATACTCGTACTCATGATGATGAGCAAAGTTAAAACTACAAAATAATTTTTCATGATACCACCTCCTCTTGGGTGACTAGGATTTAAAATTGTAAAGCTCTCTTATTTTAGACAAAGCAACGGTAAAATGCAAGTCAAAAAAATTATCCTGACGGAAATGAACCCGGTTTTACATCAAGTGCTTTTACGGTCGCACTGTCCATAAGTTCCTTATCTTTCATGCCTCTAGTGTGCTGGTGAAATATGAATATTTTTTAAGATTGGCCCTTCAGTTGGTTTGAATAACCGCAGGCAATATTCCGATGATCCAAATTTTGGAAATATGGCGGACTTGTTCTTACTCAAAATTCGTGTTGTTGGATAATTGTATCGTGTTTATAATTCTCATCATCGGTTTTAGGATAATCCATCATTGAATGCAAGCCCCGGCTTTCTTTCCTCAGCAACGCCGATTGAATGATCAACTGGGCGACGGTTGTCAGATTGCGCAATTCAAGCAGTGCTTCCGAAACTTTGGTACGACGATAAAAATTTTCAACTTCCTGGCGAATTAAGCGAATTCTGCTGAGAGCACGTTCCAATCTGTGATTCGAGCGAACGATGCCCACATAATCCCACATCAGGTTTTTGATTTCCTGTTTATCGTGGGAAATTAAAATCCATTCTTCACTATTGAATGTTCCGCTGTCATCCCAGTGAGGTATAGGAGGCGGAGAAAAGTCATTATCGCTGATAAATTGTTGTGCAGCAAGACTTGCCTGGTGTGCAAAGACCAAAGCTTCAAGCAACGAATTTGAAGCCAGCCGGTTTGCGCCGTGAATTCCGGTACACGCCACTTCGCCGCAAGCGTACAATCCGTCTATTAAAGTTTCACCCTTTAGGTTTGTGACAACGCCGCCGCAGGAATAATGTGCCGCAGGGACAACCGGAATCGGTTCTTTTGTGATATCAATTTTATAATTTTTGCAGATTTCATAAATATGTGGAAAATGATCGATAATATCACTTGCCGGTTTATGCGTAATGTCCAGATAAACACATGGCTCGCCGCGTTTTTTAAGCTCTTTATCGATTGCACGGGCAACGATATCCCTTGGTGCGAGATCACCCATCGGATGGTAATTCTTCATAAAAGGCTCGCCGCTTTTTGTCACCAGTCTGGCACCGTACCCACGTATGGCTTCGGATATGAGAAAAGATTCAGCTTCAGGGTGATAGAGGGTTGTCGGGTGAAATTGCATAAATTCCATGTTCGCAATTTGTGCGCCGGCGCGAAAAGCCATTGCAATGCCGTCACCTGTGGCGATGGCGGGATTTGTGGTGTGCAAATAAACCTGGCCACAGCCGCCGGAAGCTAGTATCGTCGCTTTGGCTAAAATACGTTTGACTTTTTTTTGCCTGGAATCCAGAACGTACGCTCCCCAGCAATGCAGGTGGGAATCTTTTGCCCTGTCCAGCGAAAAAATGTGGTGTTCGGTGATCAAGTCAATCGCGGCATGATTTTCGAGAATCGTAATATTCGACACTTTTTTTACTGCATTCACCAGCGCTTGTTCAATATCATAGCCCGTGTGGTCCTTGACATGAACAATCCGATTGAAATGATGCCCTCCTTCTCTGCCCAGGTCAAATTTTCCTGCAGGTGTTTCCGTAAAGTGAACGCCAAAGTTCAAAAGTTCGAGGATTCGTTCAGGCGCCTGTTCAATAACGAGACGGGTCGAGTCCGGGTGACATAAACCCGCTCCGGCCAGGAATGTATCCTGAACGTGTTGCTCAAACGAATCTTTTGGATCGAATACGGCGGCAACACCTCCCTGGGCGTGAGCCGTGTTCGAGTCGGTCAAGTTACGTTTGGTTATAATTGTAACGGTTCCTTGTTTAGCAAGTTTTAGCGCGCTGCTTAAACCGGCAATGCCGCTGCCAATAATAAGAAAATCTGTGTCAAAATTCATTTTATAAATCCTAACCCGGACAAGCCCCGTCTATGGGACAAGCCGGAAAAAAACAGAAAAGAATTTGGCGCAAGACCCCACCGAGTTCGCAGAAAAAGATTAGATTAGTAAACAAGATGATGGCTGAATTGTTTGCATAATCATAAAAAACAATAAAAATCTCTGCGACCTCCGCGCCTCCGTGTTTAGTTTTTAAATTGTCAGATACTGATAGAAATGTTTTGCCGTTTATGGACGCAATATCACTCGTAAGAGACTAAACTTGATATTTGTTATTTTTAATAACTTAAACGAAAAGAAACTGAAATGCAACCGCTTTTTATTGCAAAAAAAAAAGGTTGATACACAAAATGTACCAACCTTTTATCCTTAAGAGTATTGGGGGGGTCAATTTTTTTCTTTAATCATTTCCAACAACTCTCGGTTTTTAATGGGACGTGTAATAAAATTTTCGATACCATGTCTCGCCGCTTCCTTTTGTAGCAACCGGTCACTGCGGTCGCAAATGCCGACGAATTTAACAGACGGGTGTTTTTGTCTTATTTTTTTGACAACCGAAACGCGGTCTTTTTGTTTTAAATGTTCATCGCTGGTTGACAGATCAAAAAAGGTGAGGTCTGCCTTGTTCTGATCCAGCATGTGCAAAAGGTCTTCTACATCTTGTGCTATTTCCACATCGTATAATGTACTCAATGCAAGATACATTTGCATCTCGGAACGTAAATCTTCATTTAGAATGACTATCTTCATAGCTTCCCGTATCTTTTTGGTTCCCGTCTGTTCTCACAGCATAATAGGCACAATCTTTTACATTTGCGGAACTTTAAATGATAGATGTCACAAAAAGTTTTAATTCTTTTGAAAATTGTTCCGGATAGTTACCTGCCGACACAGGTACGATTGAAGGATTGAAATAAAGGGATCAGAAGCAGCAGTGCCAAAAGGACCCAAATGATATTTACATGTGATGCTTGGGCATACCATGCAATTTTTTTTTCGGGAGTATTCAGCAGTACCAGGGAAAAGAAATTATTCGTTGCATGTAAAATTATAGCAGGAAAAACGCTGTTACTTTTCCAGGCCATATAACCGAGGGCAAGTCCCAGGAAAAGAATTTGCAGGGCAGACCAGGGATTAAGGTGGATGCTGGCGAAAAGAGCGGAAGTAAAAACAATCGCCAGCGCTGGATCGCGATAATGTTCGAGCGCCCGTTGCAATAGTCCTCTAAAGAACATTTCTTCGGCGAAACCGGCAAATATAACTGCCGCTACAAAAATGATAATTGCCTGCGTAAGGGAATGGAAGAGCAGTACGTCTTTCAGTCCTTCCAACATATTTTTCGGCATTGGAAAGATCGTTGAAAGCAGTCGATCCAGTTCATCTCCCAGGACAAAAATGACCAGTGAAAGAAGGATCGAGTGAATGATAATGGAAGCATTGACGGGATTGAAACGAAAAACAGTTTTAAAGGACAGCTTTTGCTTGGCAACAAAAATAATGGCCGGAACGATAATCAAAGATTCACTCAGCAGCGCTACTGTCGGGTTGAAAAGTACTGTAAAAACGACTCCCGCAAAAACGACAAGAATAACCGTTATAAGAAAAATAAAAAGGATTTGTTGTGGCGATAAAATCGTCGAATCGTTTTCCCAGTCATCCATTTACTTTCTCCGAATTACCAAGTAAATATAAAATAATACCGGCTGCAACGGCAACGTTTAGAGATTCACTTTTCCCTTTTCCGGAAATTGTAATCCAGTCGTCTACATGCGCAGCAACGCTTGCCGTTAGGCCGTTTGCTTCATTTCCCATTAAAATGATTCTTTTATTGCCATCGAGCCCGGATTGTGTTTCGTTTCCACTTTCGGCCCGGGTTCCGATTATTCGATACATCTTTTTTTTAAATGCGGGCAGAGCATTTTCCAGGGAGATATTCTCAAAAACCGGGATGTGAAAAACAGCGCCCATGGAACTGCGAACAACTTTGCTGTTGTACACATCAACGCAGCCCTTGCCGAGCAAAACTCCGTCCGCAGCAAACCATTCTGCCGTGCGAAGTATTGTTCCCAAATTCCCCGGGTCCTGGATTGCGTCCAGAGCAAGGAGCAGGGATTTTTTACGTTCGCTGATCGAATCAAAATTCCACGAGGGATGACGAACGAGAAATGCCATGCCTTGCGGCGTTTCTGTTTCGCTGAAGGAATGAAATTCCTTTTCGCCGGTATGGTAAACAGGAATGTTACCCATGTGTGCGCGCTGAAGAATTTTTTGCATCCGCTCTGTTGCGACAAGGGCCGGACAGAAAATAACCTCGACAATTTGAGCCCGGGATTTCAGCGCTTCTTCACAAAGACGAACCCCCTCTGCCAGAAATAAATTTTCTTTATCTCGATATTTTTTCTGTTTTAGTCTCCGCAGCTTTTTAAGATGATTTGCAGATAACGGAGCACTAAAAGAGGGCGGCAATTCTTTCATTGTAATTACAGCTTTAGTTTTTCAGCTATAAATTCGGTTGTCTCATCAAGAGGAA
>JAACEJ010000237.1 GCA_011682565.1 Actinomycetota bacterium
GAAAGCTTTTGATCATTGTAGGGCTTTTTTGCCGGTTCTTTGGAAATAATATCTTTAATCAGGGACTTTATTTTTCGGTTAGAAACATCATCCCCTTCATCGGTTCTTATCTTTTCACTGAAAAAATATTTCAATTCAAACACGCCCCACTCGGTCTGGATATACTTTCCATTTGTTACACGACTGATGGTTGAAATATCCATCCCGATTTCTTCGGCAATATCCTTCAGAATCATGGGTTTTATATATTCCGGCCCGTTTTCGAAAAACTCTTTTTGTCTCTCAATGATCGCCTCGATAGCACGCAGTATTGTTGCCCGCCTTTGGTGAATTGAATTAATCAACCATCGGGCTGACTCTAATCGCTGACGAATGTAATCCCGGGTTTCCTTGCTCGACTTTTTTTTGTCGAGCATCATTTTCTTATATTCATTGTTAATGCGCAAATGTGGTATGTTCCAGTCGTGCATGGAAATCTTGAATTCACCGTCTTCTTTTCTCACTTCGATATCCGGAATGACATAATTGTTTTCATAAACAATATAGCCTTCACCCGGTTTGGGATTTAATTTCGTAATATGTTGCAGCGTCTCTTTAATCGTTTCGAGCGAAACTTCCAATTGCTTTACCAGTTTTTCAAAGCGCTTATTTTTAAAATCATCAAAACAATCGCGGATCATGCGAATGGCAAGCTCATGGGGAGGATTTTGATCCAAAAGTTGAATAAGGAGACATTCCTGCAAATTCCTGGCTCCAATACCCGGCGGATCGAACTTTTGGATTTGGGTCAAAACCTTTTCAACTTTTTCAACATCTTCGTCAAGATTCTCTGCAATCGAATGCACATCGAGGGTTAAATAACCGACATTATTAATATTCCAGATAATATATTCACCAATCAAGACTTCATCCGGAGGTAACTTTGTCATGTGTAATTGGCTTAAAAGATGATCGGTCAGCGTTTCCTGAGAGACTTCAGGTCGGTCATATTCTTCTGTGTCTTTTTCCTTGGGAAAATGAGCTTCGTAACTATCCTCATCGTTCAGTATCTCTTCCCAGTCAATTTCTTCGTTCGATTTTTCAAGAGGTTCATCTTCTTCCTCTTTGTCCTCTTTCAGATCCTTCTCCTTTTCCTGAGCCTCCTCAAGTTCCTGATCCAATTCCTGCTCTTCGTCCAGTTCCAAGAGAGGATTGGTCTCTAATTCCAGACGGATTTTCTGCTCAAGGCTTAATATCGGCAATTGCAGCAGGGAAGAAAGTAACACCTGTTGCGGTGATTGCCTCAATTGCATGGATAAACTTTGAGATAATCTGACCATCGCTTAAATCTCCACTAATCCTGTAAATTGTAATCACCACACAGCTTGCGACAGCCGAGAAAAATCTGGCTTGCTGATAGGGCTAACATCATTTGTTCAATTATTTTATTTTTAATTGGCTTGTAAAATATCATTTCGTATCACACTTTAAATTCATTTCCGGCGCTTAAAATTTCCAAAACTTTTTAAATTACCTGTTTAAGCGAAATTTATCGCCCAAATATAATTTTCGCGCTTCCTGATCGTTTGCCAGAAATTCCGACGTGCCCGCTTTTAATACACTGCCGTCGAAAAGGAGATAGGCCCGATTCGTGATTGACAACGTCTCGTGTACATTGTGATCAGTAATGAGGACGCCAATCCCTTTGTCCCGAAGTCGGATCACAATTTGCTGAATATCTTCAACGGCAATAGGGTCAACGCCGGCAAAGGGTTCATCCAAAAGGATGAACTTTGGATTCGTAACAAGCGCCCTGCAAATTTCCACACGCCTCCGCTCTCCGCCGGATAACGTATAAGCTTTATTTTTCGCCAGATGAGCAATATGCAAATCATTCATCAACTCCACTGCCCTTTCTTTGCGCAAATTCTTTGACAAGGGAAGCGTTTCCAAAATGGCTAGCAGATTTTCTTCAACGGTCAACCTGCGAAAAATCGATGCTTCTTGTGGCAAATAGGAAATGCCCATGCGCGCGCGGCGGTACATTGGCTTTCCCGTTATATCCTGATCTTCGAGAAAAATACGGCCACTGTTTGGACGGATCATTCCGACAATCATGTAAAAAGTGGTCGTTTTCCCCGCTCCGTTCGGCCCTAAAAGTCCAACAATTTCTCCCTGGCGAATGTGAATACTCACCTGGTTGACAACACGTCTTTTACCATAAATTTTAACAAGATCGATGGATTTCAAAACCGGGACGTCAGACATGAGATCAACTCATTCTTTTGTTACAGACATAACCGTGTCCGCGGGAGCATTTGAGCGGATGCCAATTTTTGTCAACAAAGCAACGAGTTCATTTTCAACCTGGGCATAACTATTGGGTGGATAGAAATTGCCAACAGACGTACTCGGTGAGCTTTGGACTTTTACCGTCTCCAGTTCACCGTTCAAAAATATCATTTGCAGATCATCGCCAAGCACTTTGTTAATCCCCTGCTCCACGCTGTCCTCAATGACGTGGTAAAAGCTGGTTGCTCGTTCCATGACCTTTACTGTGTCGATCAATTCATCTTTGAGTGAGACCAATATTTTTTCACCAGTCAGGAGATCATACGGTGTTGTTGTCTGCACAGAAGAATCAACTTTTGAACTCACAATGGCTTCACCCAAAACGTGAATTTCTTTGACCTCATTATTTACTAAAATCAGATCAATTTTATCACCAAATAAAACATCATGGAAACGATAGGCGGTCGGCTCCACCGAAAGCGCAATTTTCTCCTCTGATCTGAAAAATTCCAGGGCCCCGCAATTTGCCGTAACCTCTCCCCTCTTGACTTTAACATTGTTCAAGACTTTGACCCGTTCGCCATCATCAAACATTTCCATTAAATCGCCGGTGATAACAAGTCTCCTCTCTGCCAAAGAATCAAGGCGTGAAAAAACCGGCTGGCCGATTATTTTTGCATACGCCTTGTTGCGAAAGTATTCTACGTGTTTGCCCGTCAAAGTCATCCGTTCACTTGTATCCGCAAGCACAACATGGTGATCCGCGATGGCCTTTTCATCCTGTTCAAAATATTGCAGGTCATCCGCCGTCAGGATTTTGGTGGAATCGACAAGCTTTACGTTACCACGTGCTACAAGCAACTTTTGTGAACGATAATAAACGATGCGGTCACCATACAACGCTTTGCTTTGATCTATAAAACTGACGTTACCATAAAAAATAATTTTCCCTTCATTAACAAACTCTTGCGCTTCCCGGCATGTTACGAGCGCGCTTCCCTGCTCGAACTTTACATTTCCGATCAATCTGCGAACGAACTGTTTGCCAAAAGTCTCCCCTCTCAGTTCGTCGGCGTGGATTAAACGCATACGCTCCTTTGGCTTGTCCTGATTTTTTTGCAAAAAGAACGCGTTGGAAGTCCGGCTCCAACTGATGATCAAAATCAGGGTGAAAAATAAAAGTTTTTTATCAAACAGGGGTGATATCATTTCAAAGGTCCTTGAGACAAACTATCCTGTTCAGACATGGAAAGACTGTCATCCGCCATTACTTTCGTTGAATCTTCAGTTATCGCTTTTGATTTCCATTTATCCGCAGACAGATCAACGCTCGTATGCGCGATGCCATGTGGTTTCTTTATTTCCCATCTGGTAAAATCCGTATTGGATTCGAAGCCTTTCCCGTACAATGTGTCGCCTTTTGTTGTTGTAACCATCACGTCTACATTGGAAACAATTAATTCTCTCTTTTGATCAAAAGACAATTTTTCGCTATGGAGCGTAAAACCGCTGTCAGAAACGACAACGACATGTCCCATAGCTCTTACATCATTTGTTCTGTCGTTCAGTTCAGCACGCTGCGCTGTCAACCTGGAAGCATGTTTGCCCTGAGCATCATAAAAATCCACGACAACATTTTGATCCAGAAAAGAAACATTTTTACCCTCATAACGAACCATGTGCCCGGATTTTACAATGGCCTCCAGGCGACCATTCTTTGTCGCGGTAACGGAGAAACGCCACATTTCCTGAATCGGTATTTGCTTTGGGTTCCCTTCAACGACAGCAGGTTGTTTCCGGTCGCATTGAAGAAATAATATAGCAATAAATAATATGAGATAAGCACGTTCCATTTTACTTTACGGTTTTCTTCATAACACCTATTTTCTACCCGGCTGTTTCTTCCATCGCTCATGCATCCAAACCCATTGCTCGGGGTAACGTCTCACCATTCTTTCAATGGCATCGGAGCATTTCTGCGTATTTGTCACCAAATCTTTTTCGGCATTACCCGTGTCTTCCAGTTCAATGGGAGGAAAACATTCAATGTGGTAATGCAAATTTTTCTTTAAACGAATAAAAATCGGGACAATGGGTACATCGAACTTTTGTGCCAGCACAACAAGACCGGTTGCCGTATGCGCTTTTCTGCCAAAAAAATCAACGAAAACACCTTCCACCCTGGTATCCTGATCGATCAAAATACCCAACGGAATTCCCTGTCGAAGCACACGTATGATTTCTCTCGTATTCTTGCCGCGGGCAATATTTTTATATCCGGCGCCATTTCGTGTTTTGACGATCATTTTATCCAGTCTTGGATCGTATGCCGAGGTACCAATCACATGCAACGGAAAACCATTCTGAGCCAGCCATGCACCCATTAGTTCCCAGTTTCCAAAGTGAGCCGTCAGGATTATCGGCCCTTTTTTAGCGTCACGGGCATTTTCGGCATAATGCATGTTCTCGGTGCTTACAAACCGATTTATGCCTTTTTTAACAAAAACAGGGATACGAATCGCATCGACGGCTGCCGTGGAAAAATGCAGGAATACACGGCGCGCCAAAGCTTTAATTTCCTTTGGCGACTTTTCTTTGCCAAAAGCAAAAGTAAGGTGACGAATCGTCTTGCGCCGTTCATTCTTTGCCGCTAAAAATGCAATACGTCCGAGCGTTCTCATCATTGCAATCCCGACACGGCGCGGCACAAAACGAATAAATTTGACAAAGAACAAAACCAAAAAATAAATAACCGTATTTTTAATGCGCTTCCGCAAAGATTTCCTGCTCAATCTTCGTCCATCCCGGCTTCAAGTAAATCATGTAAATGAACCATTCCCGCGGGATGCATATTATCATCCACGACAACAATTTGCATGATATTGTGATTCTCCATGAGACGTTTTGCTGCAGAGGCATAGCTTCCCGTCGGGACATATTTTGGAGAAGAATTCATAATATCTTTTGCCCGCACTTTTTCAATATCTAATGAATGCCGAATGAGGCGGCGCAAGTCCCCATCCGTGATAATGCCAACCAGTTTATCCTCTTTATCCACCACACACGTGCAGCCGAAACGCTTTTTCGTGATCTCTAAAATAACTCGCGGCAAAGAAGCTTTGAGACCAACCTTTGGGACTTTATCACCCGTAAACATGATTTCATCTATTTTAATAAGACGTTTTCCTATGGCTCCGCCGGGATGAAAAAATGCAAAATCATCCACGTTAAAATTGCGTTTTTCCAGCAACACGACAGCCAAAGCATCACCCATGGCCAAAGCAGCGGTTGTACTTGCTGTGGGTGCCAGGTCATTCGGACAGGCTTCTTCTTTCACAGAAACATCCAGCACCACATCACTCCGCTCTGCTAATGCTGAACGAAGATTTCCGGTCATGGTAATAATCGGAACGCCGATTTTTTTAAACACCGGAAACAGACGTGAAATTTCTCCGGTGTTGCCGCTTTTTGAAATACAAATAACAATATCATTTTTCAGAACAAGACCAAGATCGCCATGAACACCTTCTGCCGGGTGCAGAAAAATCGCCGATGTGCCCGTGCTCGTCAGAGTTGCAGCAATTTTTTTTGCAATGATCCCGGATTTGCCAATGCCCGTAACAATGACCCGTCCTGCTGAATGTAAAATAAGCTCAACAGCTTGCTTGAATTCATCACCGACACGTGCACCGAGAGCGGCGACAGCTTCGCTCTCTATCCTGAGAACGTCCCGCGCGCATGCAATAACATCGATATTTGACTCATCTTTATTCGTAATTCTTTTCCATCCAGTCTGCCATCATCGCAAGGGAATCGGGACGACGCCTTGAATATTTACAACAATTGAATCACCGCCTTTAATCACACCGGCGCCGATTCGATAAGCAACACATCTGATTTCCTTCTTACCGGACAAACCGGCTAGCTCCAATGTGTAAGAATAAGGTTGGTGCCGGTCGACACCTA
>JAACEJ010000238.1 GCA_011682565.1 Actinomycetota bacterium
AAGGCCGGGAATTTAATATCGAATTTAAAGCTGTATGGTGGAAAGAGTGGGCTAAAGGAAAAGCAGATTGGGACGAACGTGCTTATCTTGCATTGCTCGTTAGCTGGCCTGATGCGGAAAAAAATATCGACAAACAACATTGGGAATATCTTCCTGATCAAAGTCGCTGGCAGCGCACAAAGAAACAATCTGATTGGCTGCTATTTCAATGGTTTGCTTTATCAGAGCGCAACGATATCTGGTATTGGGACGCAGCACTCACCAATCCATTGGGCTATGCAGAAGATCAATTCATGCTTATCTCACAGGCAGAGGATTCGACTCAGAAAGCATCTCTGTGGATTGACGGATTAAATTATTTGAATGACACCGATACAGAGCAAAATACATGGGATCTGAACTACGACGATAATCTCACCCCCAGGGATTCTACAGATGACAGGCCACTGTGGGCGTGGGTGGACACAGTCGGTTCCACACCACCGACAAAACCGCGCATTTATTCCAGTGATGATCCGCCCAATAGTTTCTTGTTCAAATCCGACGCCGATTTCTTAAAGAATACGCCTTATGCAGAACCGACAACGAATGTTACCGTTCCCGGTTATGCCCTGGAAGAACCCAAAGATGACCCTGCGGATATTATGGCAGCAGGAAATTGGCAGGATGGGCAATGGACGGTGGAAATTGTCCGCTCATCTGCCACGAAAAATTCAAGTGATATTTCCTTTTCACCCAATGATCGATATTTCAGCCAGGTTTTCCTGGTTGCTATTGGTAATAATAAAAAGTCTCCGCTGGAAGTCTCGAATGATTCAATTTTTCTCAGCAAAGATCAGGTGGTTCTTAGTTTCGAATATATTCCGCCTCGACATAATTAAAAAAGTAACTATGATGAATCAAATCAACCAATACAATCCAAATGAGGAGAAGTCCTGATGCGAAGGTACATGCGCATAACAATTCTATTTGTTTTCGGTCTCGCACTTTTGAGTTTTATGGCATGCAATAAAGATGAGACGACTTCGGTTGTACAAACCGGATTATCTGTTGAAGATTTTGAAGCGACAAGTTTGAATGCTTACCCCATCATGGGATATCTAAAAACCGGTTCCCCTTCAGCCCCGGTTTTGGACGGCGATGGCAATGATGCCGTTTGGGAATTGACAATGCCTTTTGATGTTGAAACTGAAACCAATTCCGGTACGGGTCCCGCTGTCACCCTGAAGGCATTATATGACAATTACTATCTTTTCATTCTCGCAACATGGGAAGATACCAGTAAAAGCGAACAAAAGGATTTCTGGTGGCTGGGGAAACCCAATTCCGGGGACACGACATACGCCGACCCAAAAATCGAATACAGTTGGCAACGTATTTCCGAACCCTTTTACAACTATTTGGGAACGGTGGACAAAATAAAAATTGATACAACTGTCGTACCGCCGGACACACAAATCATTTACGAATATAACAAAATCGCTTTCAGCGGCGATGAGGACGGCCTCGCATTTATGTTCAATGTAAATGCCACGAATTTCCTCAATTGCACCAATATGTGTCACGGGACGACCATGCAAACAGATACCGATGAAAATGTGGATATATGGTATTGGCATGCAGGCCTTTCAAATCCGAAAAAATATGCAGATGATTTGAACATGAATGCTGATGGAATTTTCGGGGACAAGGGATATCCTGTATTCAAAGAGAACCTCAAAAATGATGGCCCGGGCTACGCGACGCCTCAGGATCCGGGTGCAAATGTCCCGGTACTCTATGATTCGGTTGCCGTGCCGTATTACAGCACATTACCGTGGGTCGGCGGAAACAGAATTCCCGGGTATGTTATCCAGAATCCGACGGATGGCCGCGCCGATATCCAGGCGATTGGCAAACATGATGGCTCCCATTGGACAGTTGAAATTCGCAGGCCATTAAACACACTGATCGAAGATGATGATAAAACAGACATTGTTATCAATCCGGATACGGACGCGAACCTCGAATTTCATCTGGCAGTCTACAACAACAGCCATGGCGCCGACCATGCCATTTCTACAGGTGTCCAGCTCATGCACTTTTTGCAATACAATCAGTGATTTTTGTGACTGATATCTTGAATTTTCCCATTTGGAGAATGAATTAAAATGACAGTGAACAAATTATTAGAAACATTAATGATATTCTCATTTTGCGGATTGCTTGCACTCGCCGCTTGTAACATTGAACCAACAAATCCCGGTAAAGAAAAAAAGAATCTTGCACCGGAAACCTATATTGGTCCAACACCGGCAGAAGGTTCAATGAACAATCCTTTCAGACTGCACATCCAATGGCGTGGCAACGACAGGGACGGGCGAATCAAGGAATTTCAGTACAGACTCGAAGGCCCGTTGTACGATAATACCTGGATAACAACGCCGAGGAATTTTCAGGATTTCAAGCTGCCGCTCGGTTTTTATACTCTGCAAGTCCGCGCCGTGGATGATAACGGAGCAATTGACGAAACACCGGCGCAACGGAAATTTCATGTCCTTGGACCGACACAGGATCAGGGCGTCCTCGTGATCGATGACGATGCAAGCGTGGATGACGATAAAGATGCACGCAAAGATGCATTGATGGATTCCATTATAATTCGGTCGGGTTTTCACAATTTCACAGTGTGGGACTATGAAACAAAATTCGGCGTCACCGAATCGATTGTCTTCACCGGCAAGGGTACCGATTTAAACGGCGAGGAATACAGCGGGCTGTCAGCGTTCTCAACAGTCATTTGGCATACCGGTACGGGAGACGAACACGACCTCTCCAGAAATACAAAATTGCTGAGCGATTACCTGGACACAGGCGGAAATTTACTGATCGCCGGATCGCTCGTCATGAAATCCATCCTTGGCGATACAGCCCGCGGCGAGGCCATTGCAACAAATAACTTTGCACGGAATTATTTGAAAATCCGCAAAGCCAAAGCTGCAATTATTAATACCGATGTTTTCCTTAGCACTTTTCCGGGTTACCCGGACGTTGAATCAAAATATGTCGTCCCAACTTCCGGTTTAACGGTGTATCTCCATGGTGTTGCCGACCAACTTGTGCCCACCACCGATGCAGATATCATCTACACTTTCAGCCACAGCATTTACGAGGATGATCGTTTTACTCCGATTGTGGTTAATTCGGAAGAATTTGTCGGCACGCCTGTTGCGGTTCGCTACGTATCGCAGACGTATAAAGCCATTACTCTTGGCTTTCCTCTGGTCAGGGCAACGAAAAGAGGTCGGCGTTACCGAAACAATATCATGAACGAAGATCAAATTGTAGAGATGGTTCGCCACATTCTTGTGGATGAATTCGGCGAAACACCCAATTAATCATTTAATCTCTTTCGACAAGCAAGCCCCGGCACATCCGGGGCTTTACTATTTCAAGTCTTCCCTGTTCTCAAACTGGATGGTTTTACGAAAAATGATAAAATCGAACGCTTTATTTTTTGTGGTTTTGTTCCTCTCTCTCGCAATAATTCCCGGTTTTCTGATTGCAGATCAACTGCCTGTCAAAAGCTCGGGAGAATTAGAGTTCTATTTTGACACGGCAAGTTTCCAGTCTTCCCTGGGAAATGTTTATCAGGAGTTTTACTATCAAATCCCCCTGGAACAACTTGGCTTTCACGAAGATCAGGGCCAAATGGTAGATTCATTGCAAATCTCCGTTCATCTGATCAATGAATCCGGCAAGACAGTTTATCAGGACACGAAAATTATACCGGTCGTTGCTGATATGAACCAGGAAATCAGCGGGCGTTTTCTTCCCGATCAATTTGATTTGCTTTGCGATCCGGGGACTTACCAGGCAACATTAAAGATCGAAGAATTGGCAAGCCATGTGCAGGGAAAGGCCGGGATTAAATTTACCGCTCCTGATTTCAGCAAAAAACAATTTTCTCTCAGTTCTGTTCAATTTGCCAGTGAAGCACAAAGAGACTCGACACAATCCAAATTCACCAAAAACGGCATCCGGCTGCTGCCCAATCCCGCGCGCGTGTATGGAAACAGCCTCCCCATGCTCATTTTCTACTATGAAATCTATCAGAAAACAGATTTGAGCACAAGCCGGGATACATTCCTCGTGGAATATAAAATCCTGAATTCGCACAACGATGTTGTAAGAAGCCTTCCTCAAAAACTGAAAAAAAGCCAGGGACAGACCAGCGTCGAGATCGGAGCCATTTCAACGGCGGGTCTGTCGGATTCAACTTATAAACTACTGGTAAAAGTGACCAACCAAAAATCCGGTCAGGAACTATCGAGCGAACATTCTTTTACTAATATCGCGCTTACGGCCCTTCCTAAAAAGTTGAGTCGTGTCGCAAGAATTATCAACAGCCTGACACCACAGGAATTTAACTTGCGCATTCGTCAAACAAAATATATCATGACCAAAGCAGAATATGATTTATTGAAAAAGATGGATGACACAGGTAAACGGAATTACATGATTCAATTCTGGGACAGCCACGATCCCGATCTGAACACGCCCGAAAATGAATTTTGGCTGAATTACAGAACGCGCATCCAGGTGGCAAACAGCCGTTTTACTACGGGCTATGAAAAGGGCTGGCTTACCGATCGCGGCCGTATTATGATTAAATACGGCATCCCGGATGAAATTGGAAGACATCCGCTGTCTCAGGATTCAAAACCTTTTGAAGTGTGGAGTTATTTCCGCAGTAAGGGACTCAAATTTATTTTTACTGATGAAGAAGGTTTTAATCAGTACCGGCTCATTTACACCAACGATGAAAATGAAATCAGCGATCCGCAATGGCGGGAAATTATTCATTACACGCCTTGAGCCGGCGAATCCCCGTTCCCACGCCCCCTTGCGTTCTCATTCTCACTCTCCTGTGTGAGAATGCTTATTTCTCGTTTCTCGTTCCCACGCTCCTTGCGTGGGAATGCTTGTTTCGACACTCTGCGTCGAGTATTGAGAGATGATTATATTTAGACCATGTCGGTAATGCCGGTTTCCCGCAAATTATTGAACGGATACCATATTTCGTTAACAAATAATGTCGGCCGGCAATCAGTTTTTATCTATAAACCCCGGATGGATCATGAAATATTTTTCACTCATTATTCTTTTATTTTTTGCGTGCAGCGAACCGGTCTCGGTCGTAAAACACAAGCCAATAATTCATTCGATCACCCTCAGCCGGACTCGGATATATGTCGATGAATTTATTACGGTGCAGGCGGATGTGACGGACGAAGATGGGGACGAACTCGGTTACACCTGGAGCGCAGATGCAGGCACATTCATCAACCCAAAGAATAACCCCACACAATGGCATGCAAAAACCAACCCTGGAAAGTACACCCTAAGTCTCTCTGTCACAGATGGCACTTTTGTCGTTGAGAAATCATCGCAGGTACAGGTTATTTCTCACCCGTAGGGGGCCTGTCCCATTGCACCCTTGCCTTTGCCGGGCACAAACAAAAAAAGGCGAAACATTAGTTTCGCCCTGCAGGTTTTTGCCGAAATTTTTGTGCTTTTCAGAAATTGAAACAGCACGATCTTTCATAAATTTTTTTTCGGTATTGAAGAGGATTTCGCTTTTTTTCAGGAATCTGCTGCCCAGGACCACTCTCTCACGTGTCCTGCTTCCTGAGTGGCCTCATTGCGTCCCGCCCGGAGCACTGCTCTTTCATACTCTGCCAGGACTTCTCCTTCCAATTTGCTTCTGAATTCCTTTGAAATGGGATGAGCAATATCTCGCTGCGAGCCATCTTCTGCTTTCCGTGAGGGCATACAAAGTAAAAGACCACTTCTGCTCTGTATCACTTTGAGACCCTTTATTGCAAAAACATTGTCAAAGGTAATATTCACAAAGGCCTTTAATTTCTTTTCCTCTCTCAATCTGACGCTGATTTCAGTTATTTCCATTTTAATGCCTTCTCCCCTTTGGTTGGATTCAATCATAGGGATTTTCTGGTGAATTGATCAATGAATTAAACTCTCGAAAATCATTTCGCTGCAACATGCTCACAAAGGAGTTGAATCGAATAAACATCTATTTCACAATCCAATCTGCTTTACAATGTATATCCTACAGACAAACGTATCATTTCGCGCAAAATATTTATTCTTCAAATGCAATAACATTTCATTTTTTTTACAAGGGGGAAAATATCGTGAGAATCA
>JAACEJ010000239.1 GCA_011682565.1 Actinomycetota bacterium
TGGTATGCGGCGTTTCTGTTTTCCACGGTACTGCATGAAGCGTCCCATGCTTTTTGGGGTTACAGATTAGGAGACCGTACGGCGTATGAAGGCGGGCAGGTCACCCTTGACCCGATACCTCACGTCAAGCGGGAACCATTCGGAACCATCCTGGTACCCATTTTATCATTTTTTCTTTACGGGTGGATGGTCGGCTGGGCCAGTGTGCCGTTTGATCCTGTATGGGCGTATCACAATCCCAAACACTCGGCTAAAATGGCACTAGCCGGTCCCGGGGCCAATCTATTTCTTGTGCTTTTTTCAGCACTCCTCATACGCATTGGTTTGGCAGCGGGGTGGTTTACACCGCCGGCGTCAATCAATTTTTCTCAGGTCACCATTACCAGTTCCGGCAGACTCTTGAGCGGCGCGGCCACTTTTCTCAGCATCTTTTTCACTCTGAACCTGGTGCTGATGATCTTTAATCTCATTCCCTTGCCACCGCTGGATGGCAGCAGCATTGTGCCGTTGTTTTTGGAGAAAAACAAGGGGCAAAAATATCTCGATATTGTCAGGCACCCGCAATTCAGAATGATTGGCATTTTTGCAGCATGGTTTCTGTTCGGCCGGATATTCTACTCGTTTTATCTAATAGCACTCAACCTGCTTTATCTGGGAATTGGTTCCTATGGATAAGCCGGGTAAACCGGAATGCCCAATAACGTTGAGAGTTGCAGCATGAATAAAAGCGTCTTGCTTGATCGCCCCGGGATTCCTACCCCAGGGCGCAAGATAAATCAGGGCTTCTGTCCTCCAATACAATCAAAAAAGTAAAAATGTGAAACATTTCAAAATCTACCCTGATCAAACAACAATTTGGATGACCACAGTATCATTCGAATTGACAAGAACATCTTGTTTTCGTAGCCTGTTGGGCATCAAATGCTGGATTACATTATCACAAAGAAAACAGGAAACAAAATAAAGAGGTTATTTATGGCCAGTTCATTTAGGCGTATGCTATTGGACTTTTTCATTTTGCTCATATTGGGAATAGGCAGTTATTCACTTTGGGCTTCTGAACTAACACCTTTAGGACCGATAGTTATTAATGGAAAAAGTGATACAACCATCAGCGCTCTATCAATCTCGAACCCTTCCGGCAATGGAATTACCATCACAAACTGCCAAAGGATTCGTATTGAATACTGTAACATTGGACCATGCTCCGGCGAAGGCGTTTCCATATATAACAGCAGTAACATCACGGTAGTGCATAACAAGTTTAATTATATCAGAACGGGAATTTATGCTCAACAAAGCCGGAGCATCGTTGCGGATAGTAATTATTTCAAGAATATTCAGGGGCCGTTTCCTCGTGGTCAATTCGTACAATATAACAAGGTTACTGGACCAGGGAACCGCATTAATTACAATATTGGTGAAAATTTGCCGGGGGAAAGTTATCCCGAAGATGCAATAAATTTGTACAAGTCCAGCGGCCTGGCAAACGACCCGATTCAGGTTATTGGCAACAAAATCAGAGGAGGAGGACCAAGCAGATCGGGCGGCGGCATAATGACAGGAGATGACGGCGGTGGCTACATCGTTGCCAGGGACAATATTCTTGTCGACCCGGGTCAGTACGGAATAGCAGTTGCAGGCGGGCATGACATCCAATTGCTCGATAATCTCATTTACGGCAAACAGCAATCTTTCACCAATGTCGGTTTATATATCTGGGACCAATATAATTCAAACTGTAACACTATCACCGTGTCCGGAAACCAGGTTAATTGGACTAACAGCGCCGGGAGGCCTAATCCTGCCTGGAACGCGGGTAACTGCGATACAGTTACGGGATGGAGTAGTAATGTCTGGGATGCTAATATGGATTCAAGCATTTTGCCGGCAGATTTAGAAGCTTTATATGACAACACAACTGCGGTTAATGAGGACATCGCATCAGTAGCAGTGCGTTCATTTGCGCTGTATAAAAATTTTCCCAATCCTTTTAATCCATCAACCACAATCCAATATCAATTGCATAAAACAGAACATGTCACTCTAAGAATCTTTAATTTAATGGCTCAGGAGGTGCAAACACTGGTGGATGAAGTAAAACAACCTGGCATTTACAAGATTGAGTGGGACGGCAAAAATCGTCGGGGCCAGGTGGTCAATACGGGTTTATATGTGGTTCGGCTGGAGGCAGGTAACTCGGTTGAGAGTATAAAAATGTTGCTTCTCAAGTGAATGCCATATTTGAGTTTTTGGCAACTGTTTATATATAAAGAGACTTTAACTTGATTCTATTATGATAAACTGTTTTCCCCTTAACTAAACAACACTTCAATATCATCACGATCGAGGGATTTAAAGAAACTCGAATCCGTGCTGATGAGATCTGTAACCAGCTTTTTTTTCCTCGATTGCAGTTGCAGCATTTTTTCTTCAACCGAATCTTTGGTAATGAGACGGTAGACGAAAACTTTTTTATCCTGGCCAATACGGTGCGCCCTGTCCGTGGCCTGCATTTCCACAGCCGGATTCCACCATGGGTCGTAATGAATCACATAATCCGCGGCCGTCAGGTTAAGACCGGTCCCTCCGGCTTTCAGACTGATAAGAAAAATCCTGATCTTTTCATCATTTTGAAACCGCTCCACATGTTGCATTCGATTTGTCGTGTGCCCGTCCAGATATTCGTACTCGATTCCCTGCGTATCAAAATAATTTCTGATCAATTTCAGCATCTTGACAAACTGGGAAAAGAGCAGAATCTTGTGATTCTCCGCCAGAATTTCATCCACAAATTCTTTCAGCAATTCAAACTTGCCGGACTCTTCGGTCGCTTCATGATCAATAAGATAAGGATGGCAGGCGATCTGACGCAATCTCACCAGGCCTTCGAGGACATTCATTCGAGCTTTGTCCATACCGGCATCATCAATTTTGCTGAGAATTTTTGCCCGGTAAATATCACGCCAACGCTCATACAGCTTTTTCTGTGCCGGGTTCATTGTGCAGTAAAATATCTGTTCATTTTTTGGCGGAAGCTCCTTGGCAACGTGCTCCTTTGTCCTTCTGAGAATGAACGGAAAAATAATTTGTTTCAGAAAAGTAGCCGCACCCTCATCACCCCTTTTTTCAATGGGCAGTGTAAAGGACTTTCTGTAATAATTCAACGAGCCGAGCAGGCCGGGATTCAAAAATGAAAATTGCGACCAGAGTTCAATGGTATTGTTTTCCACCGGCGTCCCTGTCAAAACCAGGCGATGCGCTGAACTGAGGACCCGCGCCGCTTTGGCCGTTTGTGACAACGGATTCTTGATCTTTTGCGATTCATCGAGAATGATATAATGAAATTTATAATCCTTTAGAAAAGCAAAATCGCGGCGCATGATTCCATAAGTGGTCAGGATAATGTCATATTTTTCAAATTCGGAAACATCCTTTTGCCGTTTGAGTCCGGTATGAATCAGCGGCCTTAGTTTTGGCGTAAATTTTTTAACCTCCAGATCCCAATTGAAAACCACCGAAGTCGGGCATACAATGAGGCTGGGTATTTTATTTCCTTTTTCCTTTTCATGTAAAAGCAGAGCCAGGGTTTGCACCGTCTTGCCCAGGCCCATATCATCGGCCAGGCAACCACCAAACGAAAAATCCTTTAAAAACAGCAGCCAGTCATACCCGGATTTTTGATATGGTCGCAGCGTTCCTTTAATTCCTTTCGGCAATCTGTGTTTTTTAATGCCCTCAAAACTCTTCAGTTTCGCAAGATTATCGCGATATTCTTTATCGGTGTGTTTGTCGGCAACCTCATCAAAAAGAAGGTCTATGAGCGTGACATGAAATTTGGAAACTTTGATTTCATTCGCCTCAACCTCGGAAAAATTAAAAAGGTGCTGAAACTTTTTAAACCACGATTCTGATAATTTGGCCATGCTCTGGTCAGCCAGTTTCACATATCGATATTTTTTCCGAATAGCCTTTTTCAGTTCTTTGAGAGAAAGTTCGATGCCTTCAATATCAACTTTTAAATTGAGATCAAACCAGTCGATATTTGTCGAAACAGCAACGCTCACGTTGGGCGAGCCGGTACGAACTTTATATTTTTTGAGCTTCTCCTGGCCGTAGACTTCAAATCCGTCCTTCACCACTTTGGGAAGGTTGGCAAACAACCATTCCAGAGCTTTCGAGTCGATGACCCGCAGCCCACCTTTGGGAATTGCTTTCAAACCGGAATCCAGCAGCCGCTCATATTCCCGCTTTTCCGCCTCCCTGTCTCGCTTTATTTTTAAAATCTCTTTTCCGCCGGCATCGTAAAGTTCCTCCTGGGGGTCGTTAAAATCAACCTCACGATCACCGTAGACAAACCTGAGGAAAACCTCCAGTTGATTAAATCCTTCGACCAGATAGAGGCGTTTCCCGCTTATTTCAGAACTGGTTTGGACGTGTATGGAATCCGGTAACGGCATGGGCGTTTTAATGACAAGTTGAGGATAAGTTTTTTCAAGAAACTGGGGAAATTCGTTTTTTGGAATCGACAGCTTGACGTCGTTTGCAGTGAGCGGCAAAAGTAATTCGGCATTGTCAATATTTTCCACCTTGATCAGCATATTCCCTCGCAGCAGCCATACAGGGTTTTCCGTCAGGATGCTATAATTTCCATCGAGGTGTTCCACGCTGTCCTGAAAAATCACTTTTGGAGTCAGACAAAAAGTCTCTTTTGTTTCATCAAACTGAAACTCTATCCGGCATTGATCCGCACTCATTTCAAGGGGTTCCAGTTCATCGGAACTGTTGATCAGAAAAATAGTGCTTTCCGACAGAAAATTGAACAAAGGTCCCAGCTTGCTGCCGTACTTGAAATGAAATGATCCATAGTTGTTATAGCGATAACTGCGATAATAGTTGTAATTATAAAAAGAGTTGTTTATTTCCTGCTGTTTATTCAGAAACGAAATAATATAAGGATCATTCTGCGAGTGAATGAGACTGGTATTGTCGGGATCAAATTCACCAACGTTCGCCCTCCGTCCCAATTCTCCGTTCTTTTTGATATATGCTTTTTGCGGCCATATCCGCCAGGACTCTGAACTGAGAGAAATGACATAGATAATCTTCCAAATCTGCGACTGCTGTGAAAGGAGGGCTTTGGGGGTATCACGATTTTCGATGACCCTATCAAAAAACTTTTTCCACTCCGGATGCGTTTTTTTGTATTTAAGATCTCTGCCGTTTTCGTCATAATAATCTTTTGCCGTTAGCAGCGCCGCGACAACATGCTTGCACGTCGTCCAGTAAGGGCAGGTGCAGCTCGTATAAATCTTTTCGCCGACTCTTTCCGCCCTGACGGTATAATCATACGTACCGCTGACAATTGCAGTAAACCGTTCGAGTTCAATCTCATCGAGTCTCACTCTCCCCTGTTTGTAGTACCGCAATCCCCGGCCATAAATGACACTGCCGGCATAGTTTTTTATATTGTCTGTTTGTATTTCCATCTAAACCTGATATTTAATGAGAACAACCTAAAAATTCAAGCCTTTATGTTAACTTAACCGGATCAAAAAATCAAGCATTATTTCAAATATCTTTTGCCCTTTTCAAAGAGAATGATTATAATTAAAGCAATTGCTTGACAAAGAGCATTTCTTGCACTACATTTCAGCCATTCGGCACGGTCGCGTCAAATTTTTGATCAGGTAAAAAAACCCTTGAAACGACAACACCTTATTAAAATGATAATCCCGCTCGCGTTCATTCTCCAACTCGCCGCTGCAGCTTTTGCCCAAATCCCGGAGATAGAATCCTGGACTGCAACCAGGAACCAAGTCCCTCGTTATGAAAAATTTGAAATCACTGTCGGGCAGTTTCATGCCACTTTTGATAATCCGTTCAACAGCGACGAAATCAAAATCCATGGTTTGTTCACTTCTCCGGACGGCAGGGAATGGAATATCATCGGTTTTTTTGACGGCAAAAATTTCAGGATTCGTTTTGCTCCCGATAAAGCCGGAACCTGGCATTACAAACTGCGCATCGAGGATTTGAACGGCGCCAGTGAAACAAAAGGCTATCAATTCACGTGCACCGCATCCGCTCACCATGGCCGCATCCGCATATCACCTTATGATCCGAGATTTCTTTCCTTCAGCGATTCCAGCGGTTTCGTGGGAACAGGGCAATGTCTGCCCTGGTATTTGGAACGCTATCCG
>JAACEJ010000240.1 GCA_011682565.1 Actinomycetota bacterium
TTGTAAACGAGACCGATTATTTCGGCAGCCAATGGTGGGAAACTGGTGCAAAAAGAACCGCGGAAGAGGCAATCCCCTCGAAATATACTTTACATCAAAACTACCCGAATCCTTTCAACCCGACAACGGTAATTACTTATGACCTGCCCAGTTCGGGCCGGGTGTCCTTGACCATTTTCAATGCTCTCGGACAAAAAATCACCTCGCTCGTGGACAAGGAGCAGCAAGCCGGAAGTTATCGAGTAACCTGGGACGGTTTATCCGGTGAAGGTACACAAATGGCAAACGGCGTATATTTCTACTATTTAAGAACGAGCAGCTTTAATAAAACGATGAAGATGGTTTTGATGAGATGAAAAAGATCAATTCATCGCAGGTTTAGGAAACCCGGAAGGATTGGTTTTTCCTTCCGTCTCAATGCAAACCAGGGACGAAGAGATAATATAAATTTTTGTTCAGCAAATTTCTATTTGCATTAAAGTTTTCATTGATTATATTTACTGTACAAGAGTTGAAAAGAACAAGAAGGCATCAAACCTATTGCAACTATTGAAAAACCGCTCAAGGATAAACTTGATGACCAAGCCGTTGATTCTATAATTCAGTTGATACACCAGAGCCAAGTTGAGCAGAAAACTTCGATGTATTTCGCTGGGAAGGGTATTCTAAAGCGTTAGGAAATTGAATGAATAATCTCGCAGAAATATTAGAACAAGAATTGTCTGCCGCAGTCGATGTAAAGGACAAACAGTCCCTTCACCGTTATGCGGTCATATTGGCCGATAATATCGTTCAACGAAGCATTTACGAAAAGAGCCTTTTAGAGATCAAGAACGAAATAAAGTTTCTTGCAGAAAGTATGAAACAGGGCTTTGAAGCAATTGATAAACGCTTTGAGGCAGTTGATAAACGCTTTGAAGACATGTACAATTATATGAATAAACGCTTTGAAGCCATTGATAAACGCTTTGAAGACATGTACAATTTAATGAATAAACGCTTCGAGGCAGTTGATAAACGCTTCGAGGCAGTTGATAAGCGCTTTGAAGCAGTTGATAAGCGCTTTGAGGATATGAACAAGCGTTTTTCGATGATGTTCACTTTTATGAATATCGGTTTTGGAATTATTATTTTAATCACTGTTTTGTTCAAGTTTTTGCAATAAACCATCATTCGTTCTTTCCGCACCGGGGAAAAATATCAGACAAAATATCTGGAGATTACGCTAATCTCATCAAATCAAAAAAGCCCCATCTTTTCAAAGAGAGGGCTTTTTCGTAATAAAACCAGTAAATATTTTATGTCACAGCATTCACTTCCACAGGAAGCAACGCATTGATTTCAAATTCCGGCGGTTCCTCGAAATGTTTTTTCACCGCACATTGATCGGCTGCACGAATAACAGCATCTTTGTATTTTTCGGGAAAATCTTTTGGCAAATGTATATCCAACGTTACTTTTTTGATTATGCTGGTAAAAGGATTAATATCCATATCCTGGGTAATTTCCAAACCTTCCGTACTGATTCCTCTTTGCATACAAAAACTCAATACATAAATACCGGCACACGTGCCGATTGAAGCGAGAAAAAGTGCAAAAGGCGGCGGAGCGCTTCCATCCTGATTCGTCGGGATTGTAAACGGTCCGTATTCAGCATCCACTCGTAGCCCACCGGGAAATTTAACTTTGAGATTCAATTCAGCCTCCTTATATTTAAGTTTAAAATTTATGTTCTGGCAAAACTAGAGTATAAGATGTTTTTGATCAAAAAATGATTCAATCTCAAAGGCAGGAAAATGAAATGGCGGCAACAATTCCATTTATTACAACGGAACAAATGATCGAGGTGGACCGCGCCATGATTGAGGATTATCACATCGATTTGGTGCAAATGATGGAAAATGCCGGACGAAACCTGGCGCATTTGGCGCGGCAGCAATTTCTGGATGGTAGCCCTCAAAACAAAACAATCATTGTTCTGGCGGGTAGAGGAGGAAATGGCGGCGGCGCTCTCGTTTGTGCCAGGCGCTTGCACAATTGGGGTGCATCCGTTCACGTTTTCCTGACGAAATCCCGCAAATCATTTACCGGCGTCCCGGCGCATCAACTGGACATTTTAGATCGGATGAATATTCCGCTTATTTTTGGCAAAATACCACTGGCAATAGGGAAAACACACCTCATCGTAGACGGCCTCATTGGTTACAGTTTATCAGGCGCACCGCGCGGTCTGACGGCAAAACTGATCGAGTGGGCAAATGTGCAACCCGCTCCTGTCCTTGCTCTGGATGTTCCTTCCGGCATAGACGCCACAAAAGGTATTGCTCTGCGCCCATGCATTATTGCCGATGCAACTTTGACTTTGGCCCTGCCGAAAATCGGATTCAAATCTCCGGCCATAAGAAAAAATATCGGTAAACTATTTCTTGCGGACATTAGCGTACCGCCGGAATTATTTATAAAGGCGGGAATAACCGGACGAATAAAGCATGTTTTCACCCAGGAAGATATAATTCGTGTAAAGTTTAGCGCCGAGACAAATTCCAAGATATAAGGAATTGGCTGAGAGATAAACTGTTTTCGGGAAGGTTTAATAACAATGGATCAGCACAGCTTTAGTTACAATATTACTGTACCTTTCAACCTGGAAACGACGTTGAAAACGCACGGCTGGTTTCAACTGACGCCTTTTTATTGGGATGAAGAAAACAAAGTTTTGAATTGGGCGGTAAACATCAACGACAATCCAAAATGGGTCACCGTTCGGCAGGAGAAAACCGTAAGCAACTCAGCGCTGCTGCAATTCGCTGTTCACACAGAAAGCTCTGATCCTGATGAAAAAGAGATTATCGGTAAATTTCGTCATATTTTTAATCTGGATCTCGATCTCGGTGAATTTTACAAAATCAGCGCAAAACATCCTCTCCTCGATCAGGTTGAAAAACGCGGCATGGGGCGGCTGATGCGCGCCGGTTCCGTTTACGAAGATATTTTCAAAAGCATTTGTGGAACGAATGTGCAGTGGAAACAAGCCGTAAAAATGATCAACAACATTGCCCAACTTGGCGAACCTGTCCCGGGGACAGAATACCGGATTTTTCCAAAACCGAAAGCTGTGCTGAATGCAGGTGAAAAGTTCCTCAAAGATGTAGGTCGTGTCGGCTACCGCAGCAGTTATCTCATCGAATTATGTCAAAGATTTGCAGACGGAGAATCCGAAGCGCTGGCTGTCGAAAACGGCGAAAAGACAGGCATTGAATTGTACAAATACTTTTTAGAATTCAAGGGCATTGGCAAAACAACGGCGCGCTATCTTTCGGCTTTGTATGGTTATTTTGAAGATATGGCCGTGGATAGTTTGGTTCTTTCCTACATGGCCAAAACGCATTTTGGCGGGGAGAAGCCAACGGAAAAGCAAGTGGAAGAATTTTACGCCAAATTCGGACGCTGGCGATACCTGGCGTACTGGATGGAATTTATCATTGCCGGCGGTTGGAAACCGGATCAGAATTAAATTGGAGTTGTGAAATGGGAAAAACTTTTGCTGAAAAAATTCTTGGGATGAAAGCGGGTAAAGAGGTCGTGCCCGGCGAAATTGTTGAAGTTAAACCGGATTTTGCCATGAGTCACGATAATACCGCCGCGATATCGAAAACTTTTAAGCAAATCGGCGTTGACAAAATTGATGATCCCGAACGGCACGTGATCATTCTCGACCATTGTGTGCCCGCTGCAAACGAGAAATTTGCCCAGAACCATAAAGATATCCGCGAGTTTGTCGGCGAACAGAAAATGCCGAATTTTTTCGACATCAACCGCGGCATTTGCCACCAGGTGATGGCGGAAGAAGGTTTTGCTCTTCCCGGACATTTGATTGTCGGCAGCGATTCGCACACAACGACGTACGGCGCGTATGGGGCTTTTTCGACCGGCATCGGCAGAAGCGAGATGGCGGTAATTTTGGCGACCGGAAAAATCTGGCTGCGCGTACCGGAGACCATGAAAATCGTCGTCAGGGGCAAGTTGCAAAAAGGCGTTTTTGCCAAAGATGTGATGCTGAAAATTATCGGTGATTTAAGCGCCGACGGCGCTCTGTACAAGTCGGTCTGGTTTACCGGTCCGACGATCGATGCCATGAGCATGGCTTCGCGCATGGTGCTGACGAATATGGCCGTGGAAATGGGCGCGAAAAACGGCTACATGGAACCGGATGATAAAACGCTCGAATTTCTGAAAAATCGTGCCCGACGTGATTTCAAAGTTGTACGTTCCGATGCAGATGCAAATTTTGAAAGCGAGATTGAATTCGATGTCAGTGAACTGGAACCGCAAATCGCCTGTCCGCACACAGTTGATAATGTGCATCCCGTTTCAGAAGTAAAGGGGACAAAAATCAACCAGGTTTTTTTCGGTTCGTGTACTAACGCACGTCTCGAGGACTTTGAAATTGTTGCCAATGTTCTCCGCGGCAAAAAAGTGCACTCATCAACGCGGATGATCGTTATCCCTGCGTCGCAACAGATATTTTTACAGGCCATTCAGCGAGGTTACATTCAGGATTTAGCTAAAGCCGGTGCGGTGATCGTCAACACCGGTTGCGGACCATGTATGGGTAACCACGAAGGCGTTCCGGCGCCGGAAGAAGTTGTTTTAAGCACATCCAACAGAAATTTTCGCGGCAGATTCGGCAGTAAAGAAGCGGAGGTCTACCTGTGCAGTCCAGTAACCGCTGCGCTGAGTGCGCTGGCAGGAGAGGTGGTGGGATGGGAAGGGGAGGAGTGGTAGGGGATTGGGGGGAAGGATGGTTAGGAGGTGGAAGTGGGGTTGTCAAATGTGGCCAAAAGGTGGTCAAACTGTAGTCAAACAATAGACAGAGAGAATATTAAAACAAAAGGGGAATGACATGTCCGGGTTTAAGGATTTTGATGAATTGCAAGTTTATCAGATCGCCATTGATTTGGCGGATTGGACGTACGATCTTGTCAGAAATTTTCCGCAAGATGAAAAGTTTGGCCTCATCTCTCAAATTAAGCGAGCATCAACTTCTATTCCGGCAAACATTGCCGAAGGATATGGCCGGTTCCACTATAAAGAAAATCGACTGTTTTGCTTTTATGCCAGAGGTTCTCTCTCTGAACTAAAAAGCCACCTCATTTTCGGCGGAAAAAGAGGTTTTATCACAAGAGAACAATATAGGCAATTCCTGGAAAAGTATAGAAACCTTCAGGTCAAGCTAAACAACTATATTAAATCCATTGGCAGTCAAAATAAAACACGTTAGAAATAAAAATGTCATTTAACAATGTTTGACAATTTTTGACTACGTTTGACAACTGTTCAATCCTTATCAAACAATAGTCAAACAGTAGTCAAAATACGAAAACGAACTAAGCCACACAGGAGTCCCCCTCATGCCAAAAATAATCGGAAAAGTCTGGATATATGGAGATGACGTTAACACGGATGTCATTTTCCCCGGGAAATATACCTACACCGTAACCGATCCTGACGAGATGGCAAAAATTGCTTTGGAAGACCTTGATCCTGAATTTGCAAAGAATGTAAAACCTGGAGATATTGTCGTTGCCGGAAAAAATTTCGGTTGTGGCAGTTCTCGGGAACAGGCGGCTTTCTGTCTGAAATATGCGCAAGTCGGCGCGGTCATTGCCAAATCATTTTCCAGGCTCTACTTTCGCAATTGCATTAACGCGGGCCTGCCTGCCATTACTCTTGCAGAATCGCCGGAAATTTTTAAGGCGGATGAAAAAATAGAAATAGATTTAAATACCGGAACGTTAAAATGCGCAGCCGGCATTTTCCATTTTCCGCCGTTGCCGGATGCGGTGATTGGAATTTTTAATGACGGCGGCTTGATACCACACACCAGAAAAATACTGGGAATTGACTAAAAACAGGAGATGGGCAAGATATGGCTTTTGAAAAAGAACTGGCCGTTGCAATGCACGCGGTGGCCAAAGCGAGCGCATTGTGTGAAAAAGTACAAAATACGCTTTGTGATGATGAAACTGTAGCAAAAAAAGATCGATCCCCGGTGACTATTGCGGATTTTGGCAGCCAGGCTCTTATTATTAATGATATTAGAAAATCATTCCCGCAGGATGCCGTTGTCGGCGAAGAAGACGCAGCAATCCTCAGGCAAAACGTGGAACTTTGGAAAAAAGTCCATCATCTGG